>DATDLP010000226.1:0-9283 GCA_036519255.1 Croceibacterium sp. | reverse complement strand
TGATTCGCATGTGGGTAAGCTATTTGCTGTTAGCCTTGCTCGCGGCGGTGGTTGTGGCAGCCTTTATCCAGCTCTACATCATCAATGATCACTCGATCGGACCCGCGACCAGCGCCGAGCTCATAACCGACAATCAGGCTGATTCGGATAGATTGATGAGTCTGATGAACGTTGTGTTCGGGCCCGTCGTAACCTTGTTCAGCTCGGTGGTCGGCTTCTACTTCGGCGCGCGCACGGCCAAGGAAGGCACCGGGGCAAACGGCATGGGCGGCGAATCCCCGGGCTGACAGAATCGGATCCAGCGGACTGAGCGCTCGCCAACAAGCGCGGAAGCGAGTTGGTAGATCCCGATTGGGTTCTTGCGGGGAGTCGAGAAGCCATGACGCGACCCATCGCTCCTAAAGTTCTTTCAGCAACGCCTCGATGTCGGCCATTGTCACCACGCTGGTGACGCTCACGTCCGCTACGGTCCGCGAGATCATCGGCCCAACGACCTTGCCCCCGAGTTCGATGAAGCGCTCGATCCCAGCCTCCTTCATTGCAACCACGCTCTCCCGCCAGCGGACGCGGCCGGTGACCTGCTCGACGAGCAGGTCGCGCTCGGCTACCGGATCGGTGACGGGCTTCGCGGTGACGTTGGCGTAGAGCGCCAGACGGAACGGTCCTGGCGGCGTCCGCCAAAGCGCCTCGTCCATCGCCTCGGCCGCCGGCTGCATCAGCGAGCAGTGGAACGGCGCCGAAACCGGCAGGATCACCCCGCGCTTGATGCCGTGGTCCTTGGCCAGCGCCACTGCGCGCTCGATCGCGGCCTTGTGGCCCGAGAGCACGACCTGACCCGGATCGTTGTCGTTCGCGACCTGGCACACCTCGCCCTCGGCCGCCGCCTCGGCCAGCACCTGGGCCTTCTCGAGGTCCGCGCCGAGCAGCGCGCACATCGCACCCACGCCAACCGGCACCGCCGCCTGCATCGCCTGGCCGCGCAGCCTGAGCAGCCGGGCGGTATCGGCGAGCGAGAACGCCCCCGCGGCGCACAGCGCGGTGTACTCGCCCAGCGAATGCCCGGCGACCGCCTCGCCCTTGGCGGCGATCGACAACCCGCCTTCCCGCTCGAGCACGCGCAGCACCGCGATCGCGTTGGCCATGATCGCCGGCTGGGCATTCGCGGTCAGCACGAGCTCCTCCTCGGGGCCCTCGCGCATGATTCGCGACAGATTCTGGCCCAGCGCCTCGTCGACTTCGCCGAACACCTCGCGCGCGGCCACGCTCGCCTCGGCGAGCTCGGCGCCCATGCCGACCTTCTGGCTGCCCTGGCCGGCGAATACGAATGCGATCATCGCTCTCTCCTTCTGGGCGGGGCCCGTTATGAGCGTGCGGGCAATCGGGCAAGACCGAAGGGAACGATCCTGTTGG
The DNA here is from genome assembly GCA_036519255.1 of Croceibacterium sp. Classification (GTDB taxonomy): domain Bacteria; phylum Pseudomonadota; class Alphaproteobacteria; order Sphingomonadales; family Sphingomonadaceae; genus Croceibacterium_A. The sequence goes on along the minus strand of DATDLP010000226.1, from coordinate 7,873 downwards.
CAGCGTCGTGCCCGATCTGGGCGGCACCGAGAAACGGAATGCCTGTGCGCCGGCACCAGTCGCGCGCGATGTCCTCGGCGGTGGCGCCGAACGGACGGTCGTTCTCGGGCACCGCGCTGATCCGGCCCAGCTGCAACCCGGCGATGCCGCGCAAGTGCTGCGTGACGTGGAAGAACAGGCGGTCGACCGCGTAAAGGTGCTCCGCCACTTCCTCGACCATGACCACATGGTCCGAGAGATCGGGCATCAGCTCGGTGCCGCACAGCATCGCCAGCGTGATCAGGTTGAACGCAGCGGCCGGCCGTTCGTCGAGCGACGGCTCGAGCCCGGCGGGATCGCCGGACAGCCAGCCCAGCGCGCGGCACACCGCGGCTTCGCCGCCGTCGCGGCGCACATCGACCGGCATCGGCCCGTGGACGGGATACCCTACCCCCTCGCGGTACAGCCCCGCGAGGAGGTAGCCGCAGTCCGAATACCCGAGATAGGTCTTGCCACGCGCCGCGGTGTTCGCTGCCGCGAGCGCCTGCGCGGCAATGCGATTGGCGCCATAGCCACCCTTGGCGAACCAAATCGCATCGAACGCCGGATCGTTGGCGCACTCGAGCAGCGCGGCGAGGCGCACTTCATCCGGCCCGGCGAAGTGACCGTCCTCGACGAAGCACTGCTCGTGGAAATGCAGCTCCAGCCCGGAAAACCCGCGAGCGATCGCGGTCACCCGTTCGGCTACGTCGCGGGTGATCGGCGTCCCGGGCGCGCAGATGGCGATGCGGCTCATACCACCCGCTTAGCTTCCTCGTCATCCCGGCGAAAGCCGGGACCTCATGCAACACCACAAGGCCCGTCATCCCGGCGAAAGCCGGGACCTCGTGCGGCGAGGATCGGCGTTACGGCACGAGGTCCCGGCTTTCGCCGGGATGACGAGGTTGTCTTGTTGCAGGCACGCGCATACGCCAGCGGCATGACCGCCCCTACCGACCCCACGTCCGACCTCACTGCCCACCCCTGGTTCTTCTGCGGCATCGGCGGCTCGGGAATGCTGCCGCTGGCGACGATCCTCCGCGGCCAGGGCGCCGAAGTCGCCGGCTCGGACCGCAGCTACGACCAGGGCCGCACGCCCGAGAAGTTCGCCTGGCTCGCCCGGCAGGGCTTCGCGCTGTTCCCGCAGGACGGCAGCGGCGTGACCTCGCGCGAGCAGACGCTGGTCGCCTCGGCGGCGATCGAGGACACCGTGCCCGAGGTCGTCCGCGCCCGCGAGCTCGGTTGCCCGCGGATGACGCGCGCCGAGCTGCTCGCCGTGCTGTTCAACGCCGCGCCCGCGGGCATCGCCATCGGCGGCACCAGCGGCAAGTCGACCGTCACGGGCATGCTCGGCTGGATCATGCACGCGGCTGGCCGCGACCCGACGATCATGAACGGCGCGGTGATGAAGAACTTCGTCTCGCCCGAAGTCCCGTTCGCCAGCGCGCGCGTCGGCCAGGGGCCGGTGTTCGTGTCAGAGGTCGACGAGAGCGACGGCTCGATCGCGCTCTATCGCCCCGAGGTCGCGGTGCTGCTCAACGTGAGCCTCGACCACAAGGAGATGGACGAGCTGCGCAGCTTGTTCGGCGACTTCCTCGCCACCGCATCGCGCGCCGCGATCAACCTCGACGATCCCGAAAGCGCGGCGCTGACCCAGCGCGCAAACGGCGTGGTCGGCTTCGGTATCGACGCCGTGGACGCGCGGATTTCGGTGATCGGCTGGTCCGAAAGCGCGCTGGCCATCGCGGCGACCGTGGTCGACCGAGCCGATAATTCGACGCACGCGCTCCATCTGCCAATGCCCGGCCGCCACAACCTGGCCAATGCCCTCGCCGCCATCGCCGGCGCCGTCGCCGCCGGAGTGCCCGTCGCCGAGGCGGTCGCTGCGCTCGGCAGCTTCACCGGTATCGCCCGGCGCTTCGACGTGATCGGCACCAGCCCGTCGGGCGTCACCGTGATCGACGACTTCGGCCACAACCCCGAAAAGTGCCGCGCCACCCTGCGCACGCTCAAGGCGCATCCCGGCCGTGTGATCGCCTTCTTCCAGCCGCACGGCTACGGTCCGTTGCGCCAGATGGGCCACGAGCTGGCGCTGACCTTCGCGCACGAGCTCGGCCCCGACGACGTCACGATCCTGTGCGACCCGGTCTACTTCGGCGGCACCGTCGACCGCTCCCAGGGCAGCGAACGGATCGTGCAGCTGATCGAGCAGGCCGGCGGCCGCGCCGAATACATCCCGAGCCGCGAGGATTGCGGCAGCCGCATCGTCGAACTCGCCCGCCCGGGCGACCGCGTGGTCGTGATGGGCGCCCGCGACGACACCCTGACCGGGTTTGCCAGGGACGTGCTCTCGCGCCTCATTTGACGCTTTCCTTTGGCCGATGTTCGTGATATGTTCCGACTCGTTCTTTGACATTGTCGGATTCGCAATCGAACGCACGCAACGGCGCGAAAGTTGACAGGTGTGACCCTCTCGAATTCGGAGAGCTGCCACCTGTGACCCTGGGCAAATTTCTCAGGGTATTCCGCAGTTTGTTGCAACCTCGCAGGGTCACAGGGTGTGACTTGTGTGACCCGCCTTAGTCCTCGAGCGCTCCGAACGGGTCGTCCTCACCAAGGTCCATCGACGGACGCCCCTCCGCGTCCGCGCCGTCGCGGTTGTTCTCCTGGCAGACGTACTCGCGCATCTCCCACTCGGGCTCGAGCGTGTAGTTCTGCACCATCACGTAAGGCTCGGCGAACAGCGCCGGATCGGTCACCGTGATCTCGTCGACCAGCCGGTCGGGCGCCGGGCGCGAGATGCGCTCGACGAAGCGGGTGTTCCCGGTCGCGTGGAGGCCGGGAAGAATGCTGACCATCGGGCTGATCCCGACCGTCTCGACGACCAGCGTGTCGCCCTCCCAGCGACCGACCGAGTTGCCGTTGAAGAACAGGTCGGGATCCTCGGGCAGCGGTCGCCCGTCGACATAGACCCGGCGGATTTCGCTGTAGGTTTCGATCAGGATGTTGACCCGGCCCGGTGAGTAGATGAACTCGATCGGATACGGCAGCCGCATGATGCCCGGCATGCCGTTGGGCACGCAGTTGGCAGCCTGGGTCTGCAGGTTCTCGCCGCGCGCCTTGCCGGCTTCGAACGCGTCGACCAGCGCCTTGCCCTCGGCGGTGAGCTTCGGCGGCGTCGCCGTGGTGCGCGACCTGGAGCCGACACCGGGCGACCATACCCCGCCGAAGTCTGGCCACTGCGTGACGCTCTCGTAGGCCGTCGCACGCGGCGTGCCTTGCGCCACCGAGGGCACCGAACCCGCGACCACCGCAGCGCCACAGGCGAGCAGCGCCGCCTTCATCATCACCGCACGCATAAACTCTCCGGAAAGCCGACCCTTTGCCGGCTAGCTACGCGAATTCGCGGGAGAAACAATGCGGGAAAACCGGTTAGAACGCCTCGCCGATCCCGACGTAGATACCGTGGTCGTTCTTGCCCAGCGCCACGTCGACCCGCAACTGCACGTCGTTGTTCTTGAACGGCCGATAGCGCGCGCCGACCCCGCCCGCCGGCAACAGGTTGCTCTGATCGACGAGGTCCCCGGCCGAGGGTGCGATCCCGCCGAGCCCGGCGAAGACCACCCCGCCCCAGCGCTCGCTGAACTGGTGCCGCAACTCGCCCTGCAGCGCCCAGCTCGCCCGGTCGCGGTAACGGCCGGTCTCGTAGCCGCGCAGATCGGCCGAGGCGCCGAACAGGCACAGGTCGTAGTAAGGCACATCGCCGCCCGCGCTGCAGAACTGCGCGCTCGCCGCGAGCACCGTGCGGTCCGACAGGCCGAAGTACGCGTGCCCTTCGGCCATCAGCTTGTCGTGATCGTAGCTGTCGCCGAGCTCGTCGAACCCGAAGGTCCAGGTCGCGTCGATCTCGATCCCGCTGCGCGGCTGCGTATGGCTGTCGGTCGTGTCGTAGGTGAAGGCCGGGCCGATTACAGACAGCGTGCTTTCGAGCTGATCGGCCGGAGGCGCCGGGGTAAGCGACGGAGGTTCATCCGGATCCTCGTCGCTGCGCGCGTCGTGCGTGCCGAGCTGGTAGCGCACCCCAACGAAGCCGTTCGTGAACAGCCGGAAGGTCGCGGTCGCCTTGAGATTGAATTGCTTGTCCTGCAGCGTGAGCGCGTCGCCGAGGTCGCCCGCCGCCTCGCCGATGCCGTAGAAATGGTTCTCCTGATCGAGGTACGAGCCGGTCGCGCTGAGCCGGAAGGTATCGGCGGACGAGGCCATCTTGTGGAACGCCGCCAGCCCCTTGGTGCCGCGGCTGGTCCACACCACGCCGGCGCCGGTGATCCATTGCTGCGCCGTGTCGTTGGGATTGTAGAACGCCACGCCGCCGGCCGCCACGCCGGTGCCGCTCGAAGGGCTGGAGAACGGTACCGGGGCAAAAATGATCTGCGGCTTCTTGCTGCCGTGCCCGCTCGGCTGCACGGGCGCTACCTGCTCCGGTTCCGGCGCGGGATCGTCCTGCGCCAGCGCGGGGGGAGCGCCAAGGGCCACAGCCGCGAGCGCGGCGGCCAAAATCCCGCTGGGCCGGCGGAAGCGCGACATCGGTCACCTCGGCGGGTCGTTGCACCTGCCGGACTAGAGCGAAAAATCCGGGGCGCCCATCGGGACTTACCCCAAGATGGCGGGCGGCGATCCTGCCGCTAGCGGACCCGACAGAAGCGGATCCGAACCGCCAGGCCGTGCTCGGGCGGCACCGGCTCGAGCGTGCCGACGGTTCTTCCCAGCCGCATAGCCTTTCCCCTCCTCCTGCCGCGCTCTCGACGACGCCAACTCGCAGGTAGTCCCCCGGATGACCCTCGAGGCTTTTCGTTAACGACGGGTTCCCGTCCCATTAACCAGACTGAAGGACGGCTCAAGCATAGAGGCGGCTCCAACAAGATGGGGCGGGTCGAATGCTGCGAGTGTATGCATGCATCGTGCAGGAGCACGATCTGCGCCTCGTCGTCGTGGCAGTGATCATCTGCCTGCTCGCCTCGTGCATCGCGTTCTCCGCATTCAAGCAGGCGCAGCGCGACAAGACCCGTGAACCGCTCTGGACGGCGCTGACCGCCATCGTCGCCGGTCTCGGTATCTGGGCGACGCATTTCGTCGCGATGCTGGCGTTCGAGCCCAATCTTCCGGTCGGGTATGACATCGGCACCACGCTGATGTCGGTGGTCGTGGCCGTGGTGGTGTCCGGCATGGGCTGGCGCGTCGCGCTCGACCCGCGCCCGGCAACGGTCGCGCTGGGGGGCGCGATCGTCGGTGTCGGCGTCGCCACGATGCACTTCATCGGTATGGGCGCACTCGAGATCGCCGGCCTGATGGTGTGGGACCGGTCGCTGGTCATGGCTTCGATCGGCCTCGGCGTGGTCCTTTCCGCGCTCGCGGTCCGGCTCTCGCGGAGCAGCTCGCGCGTTCTGGCCCGCTCGGCGCCGCTGGTGCTCGCACTGGCGATCTGCGCGCTGCACTTCGTCGCCATGGCCGCGGTCCGGATTTATCCGGGCAATGCGGTCGACCTGACGGGGGGCGCCGTTGACAGCGCCACCCTGGCGACCGTCGTCACGGCCGGCATCCTGTTGATCATGCTCGCCGGGTTCGGCCTGCTGTCGTTCGAACGGACGCTGGCCCGCGTGCAGTTGGACGAGGCCGCGCAGCGGTCTGCGCTTGCCGAGCAGATCTTGCAGACGGCGGCCGAGCGCGACGCGCTGACCGCGCAACTGCAGCGCGAGGCCGAGCTGAGCACCGCGGCGCTCGAGAACATGGTCCACGGGTTGTCGGTCTACGACGAGAACGAGCGGCTCGTGGTGTTCAACCAGAAGTACGCCGAGCTCTATGGCATCCCGGCCCACCTGCTGGTTCCCGGCACCCCCTTCTTCGACATCCGCGAGCACCTGGTGGCCAGCGGCACCTTCCCCGACAACGACGAGTTCTATCACAACATCCTCAGCGCGAAGCGCGAGGAAGGGGGGCGGTTCGAGGTCAGCCTGCTCGACGGGCGCATCGTCGAGGTCCGCATGAAGCGCATGCCCTCCGGCGGACGGCTGGCGACGCATGAGGATGTCACCGCGGCGCGCAAGTCGGCGCAGGAAATCGCATGGCTTGCGGCCCATGACGCGTTGACCGGCCTGCCCAATCGCACCGCCTTCGCCCGCAAGCTCGCCGCCGCGCTGGCCGACGCGCCCGATCCGCATCTCGCGATGCTGACGATCGACCTCGATCGCTTCAAGGAAGTGAACGACACGCTGGGACACCCGTTCGGCGACCGGATCCTGCGGCATGCTGCCGAGCGCCTGAGCGAGTTGGCCGGGACAGACGACGTCGTGACCCGGCTCGGAGGCGACGAGTTCGCGGTGATCCAGCTCGGGGTGAGCGACCCGGTTGCAGCAGGAGAACTCGCCGCGCGGATCATCGACGCGCTCGACCGGCCGTTCGAGTTTGAAGGCCATACGGTCGTCATCGGCGCCAGCATCGGCATTGCCCTCGCGCCGCGTGACAGCGCCAATCCCGACGAGCTCATGCAGATGAGCGATCTCGCGCTCTATCGCGCCAAGGCGGAGAGCCGCGGCACCCACCGCTTCTTCGAGCCCGGGATGGACGCGCGGCTGCGCGAGCGGCGCAGCATTGAGGCGGGCCTTCGCGTCGCGATCCGCGAAGGGCAGTTCGAAGTGCTCTATCAACCGCAGCTCGACCTGCGCTCGGGCGCGATAAGCGGTTTCGAAGCCTTGGTTCGCTGGAACCACCCGACACGCGGCGTGATCCAGCCGCTGGACTTCATCCCCGTCGCCGAGGACACCAGCCTGATCATCCCGATCGGCGAATGGGTGCTGCGGCAGGCCTGCCGCGACGCGGCGAGGTGGCCCGAGGACGTCAAAGTGGCGGTCAATCTCTCGCCGGCGCAATTCAAGCGCGGCGATCTGATCGCGGTGACGATGAATGCGCTCGCCGCAGCCAATCTCGCGCCCGGGCGGCTCGAGCTCGAGATCACCGAATCCGTTCTGCTGCACGACGAGACCTGGGTCCGCTCGGTGCTCGACCGCCTGACCGCGTTCGGCGTCGGCATCGCGCTCGACGATTTCGGCACCGGCTATTCGAGCCTCAGCTATCTGCGCTCGTTCCCGTTCAGCAAGATCAAGATCGACCGCAGCTTCGTGGCCGACCTCGCAGGCGCGAGCGATTGCCGCGCGATCGTGCAGGCGACGATCCAGCTGTCGGAGAAGCTCGGCATGAGGACGACGGCCGAAGGCGTCGAGACCGCCGAGCAGCTCGATATTCTCGCGCACGAAGGCTGCACCCAGGTCCAGGGGTTCAGGATCAGCCGTCCGGTACCCGCTTTGGCGGTTCCGGCCTTGCTCGACCGCTACGCTCCCGACTACGGCCGCGTCGCTCGCGTGGTCTGACCCCGTCTGCGCTTGCATTCGGGCACGAAATCGGTATGTGCGCCGCTTCCCGAGGTCCCGAGCTTGTCGAAGGACTGGGGGAAATCCCGCAGAAAGCCGGAGGGGCCCCGTCATCCGGACGGATCAGCCAGCGATCGGCACGGAATGAAAGGAACGCGCGCATGCCGCTGTACGAGCATGTCTTTCTGGCGCGCCAGGATCTGAGCCAGGCTCAGGTCGATGCGCTCGCCGCCCACGCCACGGAAATCGTCGAGCAGGGTGGCGGCAAGGTCGCCAAGACCGAGACCTGGGGCCTCAAGAGCCTCGCCTACAAGATCGACCGCAACCGCAAGGCGCACTTCGTGCTGCTGAACATCGAAGCACCGGGCGCCGTGGTGGCCGAGCTCGAGCGGCAGAACCGCATCAGCGAAGACGTGATCCGCTGGCTCACCGTC
>DATDLP010000225.1:0-4310 GCA_036519255.1 Croceibacterium sp. | reverse complement strand
GCACCAGACCGGCTCAACCCGTGAGCCTGCTCCACCGCCAGCGCAACCGCTCCCATCCCGCCGCCGGCCCCTCCTGCACGATCACGCTGAGCCCGCCGGCGGGATGCGCGCTGCACTCGAAGCTGTAGGTCGAGGCCTGGCTGAACGGCAGCCGGAAGCTCTGCCCTGGCAGGATCAGCGTCGGCCCGAAGATATGCGGCACCGTATCCGCGTTCCTGAGCACCAGCACGTCCCGCAGGCCGAGCGTCAGCCGGATCGTCTGCGGGAAGATATCGACGTGCTCTCCTGCCATGCGGCGCGCCGAGGTGCCGCGCGGGATCTCGTACACCGCCTCGCGCAGCCCGGCGCCAACCGGCGCCAGCGCCGCCCAGCCGAGCCCGCCGAGCAGGAGCGCGGCCAGCGCGATCGCGAACAGGCGCCGGCGCATGCTCACAGCCGCTCGATGTCGTGCACGAAGTCGGCCGCGTCGTGCCCGAACGGCATCACCGCGCGCAGCCTGCCCGCGCGGTCGATCAGGAAGATCGACGAGGTGTGGGCCATCGCATAGTCGGGCCCGGTGCCTTCGCGCTCTGCGGTGACACCGTACGCCTCGCGTACCTCCGCCAGCGCATCCGGCTCGCCCGTGGCGCCGATGAAGCTGCGGTCGAATGCCGCGAGGTACTGCTGCATGTGCGCGACATCGTCGCGCTCCGGGTCGACCGTGACGAAGATCACCTGCACCGCATCCGCCTTGTCGCCGAGCCCGCCGCGCGCCTGCGCCAGCGTCGCCAGCGTGGTCGGGCACACCGCCGCGCAATACGTGAAGCCGAACGTCAGCAGCACGACCTTGCCGCGGTAGCGCGCCAGCGTCACCTCGGACCCGTCGGAGCCGCGCAGCGCGAAGTCGGGTGCGGCGCGCGCCGGATCGAATGTGCCGGCTTTCAGTCCCTCCGCCGGTGCGGGGCCGCGCGTGAGGAAGTTCATCGCCGCGCCCGCGGTAAGCGCCGCCAGCAGCAGCCCTGCCGCAAGGCCGAGCCGCCGGTTCCGGGTCATAGCGCGATCGACGCGGGCCGCGCCGCGCGCGCGAAGCTCTCGTCGACGTATTTGGCAAACGGCACCGGGCGCGACAGCGCGCCGGCGTCGACCGCTTGCTGCATCAGGTCGTCGAACTCGCGCGGGATCATCCTGAGGTCGCCGTAGGTCACCCGGTCGGGCGGGTTGCCCATTACGAACCGCAGGATCGCGGGATCCTGGTTGAAGTATTCGCGCCGCGCGGCGATCTGCACCGCCTTCTCGCGGTTCTGCCGCTGCCCGTCGAGCCACATGCCCGCCGCGAGCACGTAGTTGACCATGTTCTGCACCAGCGGCCGGTTGCTCGCGATCAGCTCCTCGCGCACCGTCAACACGCAGCACATGTAGCGCGGCCACTCGTCGCGCGTCATGCTGAGCGGCCGCGCGTAGCCGGCGCTTTGCGCCGCCGCGCCGAACGGCTCGCCGGTGCAGTAGGCGTCGATCCCCTTGACGTAGAGCGCCGCCGGCATGTCGGCCGGGGCCATCTCGACCACCTCGACGTCGTCGATGGTCATGCCTTCCATCGCCAGCATCTTGCGCAGGAACAGGAAGTCGACCGCGAAGCGGCTCGGGATCGCGACGCGCTTGCCGGCGAGGCTGCGGAACGTGCGGTACGACGAATCCGTGTGGACCATGATCACCGCGCCCGAGCGGTGGCCGATCGAGACGATCTTCACCGGGATGTCCTTGTCCGCGAGGTCCATCACCATCGGCGCGAGCATGTAGGCCGCCTGCAGGTCGCCCGACATCAGCGACTCCTTGAGCTCGGGCCAGCCGCTGTACCTGGCGAAGTCGAACCCGAGCTGCGCCGCATCGCGCGTGCCGAACGGATTCGCCGCCTGGTTCGCGGCGCAGGCGACCGGCAGCGTCAGGTTGCAGGTCACCGCGAGGCCGCCGACCGTCACCGGCTCGGCCACCTCGGTCGAGGTCAGCAGCCTGCGCGCAGGCAGCGCCACCGCGGCAAGCGCCCCGACGCCGAGCGCACCGCGCAGCAGCAGCTGCCGGCGATCGACCTTGCGGCCAGGAGTGGTTCCGGAAGGATGCAATGCGGCCCCTGCTTCCCTTAGCGCTGCCGAAGCCGTAGCAAGCGGCCAAAGGCCGCACAAGCGCCGCCCCCTTGCGGCGGAGGGCCGCGTTCCGTGAGTCCACGGACGCTTGAGGAGAATGTCGTGAGGCGGCTGGTTTTCGCACTGTGTCTCGTGTTTGCCGCAGCCTCCTGCGGGCCGCCGCCGGCTCCGCTCGAGGTGGAGGACGCGTGGACGCGCGATACCGTCGGCAACACTGCCAGCGCGGCGGTCTTCATGACGATCAGCTCGCCGACTCCCGACCGACTTATCGCCGCGTCGGCCCCGGTCGCCCGGCAGACCGACCTGATGACGATGGAAGCCGAAGGCGGCACGATGGCGATGGCCTACCTCGAGGCGATCGATATCCCGGCCGGCGAGACGGTGAGCCTCGATCCGCAGGGGTTGCACGTCTGGCTGGCCAATCTCAACCGGCCGCTCGTGGCCGGCCAGACCTTCCCGCTCACGCTCGAATTCGAGCACGCGGGAGAGCGTCAGGTCACCGTATCGATCATAGCGCCGGCCGCCGCGCCGCCGATGTCCGGGATGGGAATGTAGCGCACGTTCCTTCCGCGACCCATCTTGCGGTCACGGCCCACGAGCGCGCCGCTCACTTCTCCCGCAGGCGCGGCATCAACTCGACGAAGTTGCAGGGCCGGTTGCGGCTGTCGAGCTGCTCGGCGAGGATCCGGTCCCACCCGTCCTTCACCGCGCCGTTCGAGCCGGGCAGGGCGAACAGGTAGGTTCCGCGGGCCACCACCGCGTGCGCGCGCGACTGCACGGTGCTGGTGCCGATGGTCTGGTAGCTGACCCAGCGGAACAGCTCGCCGAACCCCGGGATGTCCTTGTCCTTGACCCGATCGAGCGCCTCGGGGGTCACGTCGCGCCCGGTCAGCCCGGTGCCGCCGGTCGAGACCACCACGTCGATCGCCGGATCGTCGATCCACTGGTTGAACCGCGCCACGATCACCTCGGCGTCGTCCTTCTCGATCGCGCGCGCTGCCAGCCGGTGGCCGGCGGCCTCGATTCGCGCGGCGAGCAGGTCGCCCGAGGTGTCCTCCTCGGGTCCGCGCGTGTCGGATACGGTCAGCAGCGCAATCGCGATCGGCTTGAACGTGCGGCTCTCGTCTATTGCCATCAGTCGGGCGCCGACCCGGCCTGCGCCGAGAGGTACACGCGCCCGCCGCCCTGCTCGGTCGAGGGGAACCCCGGCCAGGCATTCGCTGCCAGCGCGGCGCGGCTCGGCGATCCGGCACGCGCTTGCCGCTCGTACATCCAGTAGTTCTTCATCACGATCGCCACGTAGCTGCGCGTTTCCCAGTAGGGAATCGATTCCATCCAGAGCAGCGGGTCGCCCTGGTCGTTGACCTCGTAGTTCCAGCGCGTGACGGGGGTCAGCCCGGCGTTGTACGCGGCCATGATCTTGGGCAGCGCGCCGCCGGTGGCCGGGCTGTCGCGCAGCATCTCGAGGTTCTGCTGCCCGAACGCGAGGTTGACCGCGGGGTCGAAGATATCGACCTGGCTCGCGCTGAGCCCTAGCCCCGGCGCGTGCTGGCGCACGGTGATCGGAGTGATCTGCATCAGCCCCTGCGCCTTGGCCGGGCTCACGGCCTCGGCGCGGAAGGCCGATTCCTGCAGCGTGTGGGCGTAGGCGAGCGCAGGGTCGACACGCCAGCCGGTCACGGGAGTCCACTTCGGCGCCGGGTACTGCGAGGCCGGATCGGCCGCGCCGCCGCTCGGCGCGTTGTGCGCCATGTACAGCTGGGTCGAGGGCAGCCCGAGATCGCGTGCGAGCCGCGAGAGCGCGTCGTAGTCGCCCGGATCGCCGATCCGGGCCTGGTGCAGCAGCACTTCGCTGGCCAGCTTGTCGCGCCCGATCTCGGCCAGCGCGGCCGCGACGCGCACATTGTCGTACCGGCCAACCCTGCGCCAGTCCTCGCTCGAGAAATCGGCCCGGCTCAAGCGCTCGGGCAGCGCGAGTCCGAGCTGCTCGGCGGCGAGCATGCCGTAGAGCGTGTCGTCGGCCACCGCGGCGGCGCGCAGCAGTTCGCCGCTGCGCTCGGGCTGGCGGCAGCGCAGCGCGGCGCGGCTGGCCCAGAACTGGGCGGCCGCGCGCAGCTCGGGATTGGTCGCGGCATAGGCGGAGCGCTCGAATGCCGGCCCGGCCTGCCCGCAGTCGCCGAGCCGCCATGCGGC
>DATDLP010000224.1:0-2788 GCA_036519255.1 Croceibacterium sp. | reverse complement strand
CTCGTGGCCCGACAAGGGCCGCGTGCTGCTCAGCGAGCTCGAGCACCACTCAAACATCGTCCCCTGGCAGCTCGCCGGCTGGCAGGTCGACGTGTGCCCGCTCACCGCCGACGGCCGGATCGACCTCGACGCCGCCGAGCGAATCCTCACCCCCGACCACAAGATGGTCGCTTTTGCTCATGTTTCTAATGTGTTAGGCTCCGTTCTCGATGTGCCGCGAGCCGCCGAGCTGGCCCACCGGGTCGGGGCCAAGCTGCTGCTCGACGCGTGCCAGTCGGTACCGCGTCTTGGGCTGACTTTTGCGGGACTTTCGGCCGACTTCGCCGCCTTCTCGGGCCACAAGCTCTACGGCCCGACCGGCATCGGCGCGCTGTGGGCGCGGGCCGAGCACCTCGAGCGCATGCCGCCGTGGCAGGGCGGCGGGGCGATGATCGAGCGGGTCACCTTCGAGAAGACCACTTACGCGCCGCCGCCGCAGCGGTTCGAGGCCGGCACTCCGGCGATCGTCGAGGCGATCGGCCTGGGCGCGGCGTGCGACTACGTGGCGCGCATCGGGCTCGAGGCGATCCACGCCCACGAGGCGAAACTGGTCGCCCGATTGCGCGAGGCACTGCGCGGGATGAACGACGTGCGCGTGTTCGGCCCCGAGGACAGCGCCGGAATCGTCAGCTTCGCGCTCGACGGTATTCACCCGCACGATCTCGGCACCATATTGGACGAGGAGAACGTCGCCATCCGGGCCGGGCATCATTGCGCCCAGCCGCTGATGGACCGGCTCGGCGTGGCGGCAACCGCGCGGGCTAGCTTCGGATTGTACAGCGACGACGACGACGTGGCGGCGCTGCTGCGCGGGATCGAGCGCACCAAGAGGATTTTCGGATGAACGAGCACAAGCCCTTCCAGGTCGAGGAGGTCGACGGGGTTGAGACGCCGCCGCGCGCACGGGTGGAAGACGTCGAAACGCACCCCGAGTCTCTGGCCGAGAAACTCGAGCGCAAGCGCGACTACCTCGAGGGGTTCCTCGCGCAGAAGCCGCAAGGCGACAACCCGGCCGCGCCGGGCGGCGCGCTGTACGAGAGCGTGGTCGACGCGCTGCGCGAAATCTACGACCCCGAGATCCCGGTGAACATCTACGACCTCGGGCTGATCTACGGCGTCGATGTCAGCCCCGAAGCCGACGTCACCGTCACCATGACGCTGACCACGCCGCATTGCCCGGTGGCCGAATCGATGCCGGCCGAAGTCGAATTGCGCGTCTCGTCGGTCCACGGCGTGCGCGACGCCGAGGTCAACCTGGTGTGGGACCCGCCGTGGGACCCGGCCAAGATGAGCGACGAGGCCCGGCTCGAGCTGGGGATGCTGTGATGAGCGAGACGAGGACCCGTCAGCGCCCCGCCGCCGTGATCCTGACCCCCGCCGCCGAGGCGCGCATCGCCGACCTCATGGCCAAGGCCCCCGAGGGCACGGTCGGCGTCAAGCTCTCCACCCCCCGCCGGGGCTGTTCGGGCCTCGCTTACTCGGTCGATTATGTGGCCGAGGAGCAGGGGTTCGACGAGAAGATCGAAACGCCCGGCGGCACCTTCTACGTCGACGGGGCGTCGATCCTCTACCTGATCGGCAGCACGATGGATTGGCGGGAAGATGACTTCGCCGCGGGCTTCGTGTTCGAGAATCCCAATGCGAAGGGAAGCTGCGGCTGCGGCGAAAGCTTCACCGTCTGAACGGCCGGTGCTAGGCTGCCTCGACCAGGAGGAGAGTCATGCGCCTTCTTTTTCCCATAGCGATTGCCGCGATGGCGGCGACGCCCAATGCTTCCGCCAAGGCTCCGCCCTTGCAGAAACCAGGCACCGAATGCGCGAGCGCCGCAAGCCACTTCGCCCGTGAGGGAAGCATGTGGACTCGCGATCCCGCAAGACCGCAAAAGCTGGCCGAACTTCCGCCTGCCGAGGGCTATGCCGCCGTCTATCGTCTGGACGAGCGCGGATGCATGGTGCCGGTGAAGTTCCGGGAGGTGCGGCGCTAGTTCGTTCCGGTAGCGAACAATGGTATAGGCGGCCCGCAGGACATCTGCTGGGGAGGCTGCCATGCGTGCGCTGTTCCTGGGCTTTGCGCTCATTGCCTACGCGATTTTCTTTGCGACATTCCTTTACCTGATCGGCTTTGTCGGCAATCTGGCCGGGCCGCCGATAACCGTCGATGTGGGGCCGGCGGCTTCGGTCGGAAGCGCGTTCGTCACCGACATCGCACTGGTCGCGATCTTCGGAGTCCAGCACAGCGTCATGGCGCGGCAAGGGTTCAAGCGGGCCTGGACGAAAACCGTGCCCCTGCCGATCGAACGCAGCGTCTACGTCCTGTTCGCGAGCGCGGCGCTGATCATCATGTTCATCTTCTGGCGGCCCATTCCTGCCATGGTGTGGGATGTGGCCAACCCGGTGGGACAGACGATCCTTTGGGCGCTATTCGCTGCAGGATGGGGCATCGTGCTTTTGAGCACCTTCCTCATCAACCATTTCGAACTGTTCGGCCTTCAGCAGGCCTGGCTGCATCTTCGAGGCCGGGAGGCCGCGCCGCCGGTGTTCCGCCAGCCGCTGATGTACAAATGGGTCCGCCACCCGCTCTACCTGGGGTTCTTCCTCGCCTTCTGGGCGACGCCGCACATGAGTTACGGGCACCTGCTGCTCAGCGCAGGCGTATCGATCTACATGCTCATCGCGATCCGCTACGAGGAACGCGACCTCATCGGACTGTTCGGCCGGGACTATGTCGAATATCGCGGCCGCGTTGGAAT
>DATDLP010000223.1:0-15824 GCA_036519255.1 Croceibacterium sp. | reverse complement strand
GCGCCCTTCCCTTCGCCGCGCTCGTCGGCGTGGCCCCAGTAGAACGGATAATCCGTCGCCGGATCGGCGTGGATCGAGGCGAAAAACACGCTCGGGTCGTGCAGGAAGATGTCCTGGGTCCCGTTGCCGTGATGGTAGTCGACGTCGAGGATGGCGACCCGCCGGCCGGCGGCGGCGGCCGCCTCGGCGGCGATGGCGGCATTGTTGAGGTAGCAATAGCCGCCGAGATAGTCGCGGCCGGCATGATGCCCGGGCGGACGGCACAGTGCGAAGGCGTGACGCGCGCCGGCGGCGATGTCGTCCAGCGCAGTCAGCGCGCACTGCGCCGACCAGTACGCCGCGTCCCAGGTTCCCGCGGCTATCGGCGTCGCCGCGTCGAACGCGTAGGCGCCCAGCGCCGCGTCGATGCGCTCCAGCGGCAGCTTGCGCCGTCCGCGCACCGGAAAGGTGTAGCCGATCGCATCGCCCTCGCGCCCGGCCGCGAGCCAGCGCGCGTGCGCCTCACGCAGGAAGGCGACGTAGTCGGCGTCGTGCACCGCCAGGATCGGATCGAGGCCGAAATCGCGCACCGCCTGCGCGCCGCCGCAACGACGGAGGATCGAGTCCAGCCGGGCCGGAGTTTCGGCATAGGTGACCCAGCCGCCGTTGTGGAACTCGCGCTCTGGCGCGTGCCGGGCTTGCCGATCGTCGAAGAATATCCTCACCGCCGCGTCCCGCCAGCCTCGCTCCGCTCAGGCCATTTCGAGCTGCCCAGGCTCGAGCACTACCGCCTCGACCCCGACCAGACCAGCGATCTTGCGCGCGACCACCGGCACCAGCGCGGCCCCGAAATCCGCCAGGCTCGCGTCGACCTCCATCGACGTCCCGGCAATCGTCACTTGCATCGCCGGCGCCGGCAGATCGAGTTGCGCGAACAGGCCGATGATCCGGCACAGCAGCCCGGAGCGCGCGCGCGCCTGGATCCGGAAGCGCACAGCGCCGGTCATGCCGCGCGGACCGAGGGTGCCGGCGCCGCGAGGCGCTGCCGCGCGAGCGAATCCGCGGCCCGGTGCGGCGCCAAGCCGTGCCGATCGGCATGATCGAGCACCTCGGCGAGCCGCCGGTCGGTCTGTCGCACCCGGCGCTCGGCCTCCTCGACACTCCACCCGAGGTACTCGGCCGCAACGTTGATGATGCCGCCCGCGTTGACCACGTAGTCGGGCGTGTAGAGCACGCCGCGGTCGGCCAGCCGGTCGCCGTCCTCGGCGGTGGCGAGCACGTTGTTAGCCGCGCCGCAGACGATCCGCGCGCGCAGGCGGGCGGCGGACCGTTCGTCGATCACCGCGCCGAGCGCGCAAGGCGCGAAGATCTCGCACTTGGCATCGAGAATCGCGTCGAGCCCGACGACGGTCGCGCCAGTGCGGCAGGCGACCGCCGCGGCCACGCTCGAACGTGTCTCCGCGACGACGAGATGGGCTCCAGCCTCGTGCAGCAGGCCGCAGAGCTGCGAGCCGACGCTGCCGAGCCCCTGGACCGCCACGGTCATCCCCTTCAGATCCGATCCGAACTTGCGGCGGGCGGCCTCGCGCATCGCGAGGAAGACGCCGAGCGCGGTCCACGGCGACGGGTCGCCGCCGGGCCGGCCTTCCAGCGCGGTCAGACCGGCAACGTGGCGGCAGGTCTCGCTGACCGACTGCATGTCCGCGACGGTCGTGCCCACGTCTTCCGCCGTTACATAACTGCCGCCCAGCCGGGCGACCTCGCGCCCGAACGCCTGGAACAGCCGGCGGCGTTCGAACGGCTCGGCCGGCATGGTGAGCACGGCCTTGCCCCCGCCCAACGGCAGGTCTGCGAGCGCGTTCTTGTAGGCCATGCCCTCGGCGAGCCGCGCAGCGTCCTTCGCCATTTCGGCGCCGCTCGCGTAGCGCCACAACCGGCACCCTCCTGCGGCCGGCCCGCGGCGGGTCGAATGCAGCACGATCACCCCGTCGAGCCCGCTGGCCGGATCGCTGAGGACGTGGACGCTTTCGGGCGGGGCGGCGAACGGTGAATCGGACATGCGAATGGACTCCCTGACTGGCGAGCCTTGTGCGTGATCCGGCGGGAGAAGGCTGACCTATCTCGCGGGCCGATTGCAGGCCGGCGGCAAGCCCTCACCCGGTTTCGGCGGATTTCGGGTCAGATCGTCCGCAGCACCCGGGCCGCGGCGTCAGGGTATCGGCAATTCGGTGGTCGCCTTGATCTCCGACAGCGCAACGGTCGAATTGACCTCCTGCACGCCGGGCAGCTGCGACAGTCGGTCGAAGAAGAAGCGCTCGTAAGCCTCGATGTCGGTCGCCACCACGCGGATCAGGAAATCGACCGATCCCATCAGCACGTAACATTCGAGCACTTCGGGAAAGCCGCGGATCGCCGCGGCGAACTCGTCGAGGTTGGCGCGGCCGTGCGCGTTGAGCTTGATCTGCGCGAAGATCTGCGCGTTGAGCCCGATCTTCTTGCGGTCGACCAGCGCCACTTTGCGCTTGATGAAGCCCTCGCGCTCGAGCCGGTCGATCCGCCGCCAGCACGGCGAGGCCGACAGCCCGACCTTCTCCGCCACCGCCGCGGTCGACAGCGAAGCATCCTCCTGCAGCAGCGCGAGAATGCGCTTCTCGTAGCGGTCGAGTAGCGGCTCGGGCACCGCGCGTCGCTCAGCGCCCGGCCGCGGCCTGCGCTTCGCCCAGGATGCGCAGGACGTTGCCGCCGGTCATCTTGTTCACGTCGTCGCGCGAATAGCCGGCCGCGAGCAGCCGCTGGGTGACCACCGGCAGCGCGGTGATGTCCTCCATGCCGGCAATCCCGCCGCCGCCGTCCCAGTCGGCGCCGAAGCACACGTGGTCGACGCCGGCGACATCGATAACGTGCAGCAGCGCGGCCATGTACTGCTCGAAGGTGGTGCTCCACATCTGCTCGCTTTTGTCGAGCTCGCGCCACTGGCGGACCAATTCGGCCTGCGCCTTCGGATCGAGTTCGGCGATGTGCTCGTACTCGTCGAACAGCTTGGCCCGCGCGTCGGTCAGGTTCATCGGCGAGAGGTAGATCGTCGACATGCAGATCGCCCCGCCCTTCGCGGCGAGCGCCTTGATCCGCGCGTCGTCGAGGTTGCGCGGATGGTCGAACGCCCAGCGCGGCGAGGTGTGCGACAGCAGGATCGGCGCCTTCGACAGCTCGAGCATCCGGTCGAGCGCCGCGTCGGACGAATGGCTCGCGTCGATCACGATGCCGAGCCGGTTCATCTCCGCGACCCACTTTTCGCCGAGCGGGCTGAGGCCGTTCCAGCGCGGCTCGTCGCCCGAGGAATCGGCGAACTGGTTGTTCTTCGAATGGACCGGCCCGGCCAGTCGCACACCGCGGTCGTAGAACTCCTGCAGCAGCGCAAGGTCCTCGCCGACCGGATAGCTGTTCTCGATGCTCTTGAACGCGATCAGCTTGCCTTCGGCGGCCAGCCGCTCGGCATCGGCGACCGTGAGCGCCGGCGAGATCGCCGCCGCATTCTCCGAGATCACGCGGTCGATCGAGTCCGAGCGCTTGCGCGCAAAGGCCAGCGCATCGGCGTAACCCTTCGCCGTGAGCGGCCCTTGCGCGGTGTAGATCGAGAAGAAGCCGCCATCGAGGTTGCCGTCGGCCATCCGCGGCAGATCGAGCTGGACGAGGTCGTTTGCGGTCGTGTGCCGCTCGCCGAAACTCCATCCGGCGCGATCGAAGTTGATCCCGGTGTCGAGGTGCGTGTCGAGCACCAGCAGGCCCTTGTGCACTGCCAGCGGATCGTCCGGCTGTGTATCCTCGGCTGCGGGCGAGCACGCCGCGAGCGCGAGCAGCGAAGCGGCGGCGAACGGTCTGATCACTTGGTATCTCCCACGGGCCTCAGGTCGAGGTCCTGATAATCGTAGCTGAAATCGGCCAGCGGCGAGGCGGCGACCATCTTCGCCCGCTCGACCTTGCCGCGGGCGTCGAGCTGGAAGGTGACGAGCGCGTTCTCGATCGCCGTGTCGGTCAGTTCGGTGCGGAAGGTGTCGTACTGGTGGTGGACCAGCTTGCCTTCCATCCGCGGCGTGCTGGCAAAGTTGATCCACAACCCGCCGTCGCGCTCGCTGACCACCACGTCGCCGTACCACGGATCGCGGTAGGTGCCGGCGTAGGCGGCGAGCGGCAGGCTCGGTCCGACTTGCGCCGGGGTCTCTTGCATCTGCGCCAACGCCGCCTTGCCTCCTGCGAGCCGCGCGTCGACGAAGCTGTCCCACTTCGCGTACCACTGGTTGTCGGGCAGCCCGAGGTAGTGATCGAGCAGCTCGTACATCAGCCCGCGGCGCAACGCGGCTTCTTCCGAGTTGAGCACGATCGCGAAGCCGACGTCCTGGTCGGGCAGCAGCACGACCACGGTGATCGCGCCGAACACCCCGCCGCTGTGCCAGATCATCTGCGCGCCGCGGTAGGTCTCGACTTCCCAGCCGAGCGCGTAGGCGCTCGACTTCGGCGTCGCCGGGGCGAGGTCGCCGGGCCACGGGTCGATCGGCTGCGGCGTCACCGGGGTCCACATCTCGCGCGCCGCGTCCTCGCTGAACAGCCGCCCGCCCCCCGGCAGCGCGCCATGCGCGAGCTGGATCTTGAGCCACTGCGCGAGGTCGTTGGCGCTCATCGCCAGCCCGCCCGCGGGCATCGCGTTGCGGCCGAGCTCGTTCTTCTCGTCGAGCACGCTGTTCGGCCCGAGACCGCGGATCGCGTCGCTGACCCGCGCATGCGGGAAGGCGCGGTTCTCGGTCGCGTAGCGCGCGTCGTAGGTCGAGGTCGAGGAGGTCATGCCGCCGCGCGCGAGCACCTCGGTGGCCATGTACTCTTCCCAGGTCTTGCCGGTGACTTCCTCGATCAGCTGGCCGAGCACGACGTAGAGCACGTTGTCATAGGCATAAGCCGAGCGGAAGCTGGTCGCCGGCTTGATGTAGCGCAGCCGCTCGACCGTCTCCTTGCGGCTCAGGCTCGTGCGCGGCACGAACATCAGGTCGCCCGCGCCGAGCCCGAGCCCGCTGCGGTGGACCATCAGGTCGCGCACCGTGATCTCGCGCGTGACCCACGGATCGTACATCTGGAACCACGGAATGTGGTCGATCACCTTGTCGTCCCAGTCGAGCTTGCCCTGGTCGACCAGCGTGGCGATCGCCGCGACGGTGAACGCCTTGCCGGTCGAGCCGGTGGCGAAGATCGTGTCGGCGTCGACCGCGGCGCTCTCGCCGAGCCGGCGCACGCCCCAGCCGTGCGACAGCGTTGTCTCGCCGTGCTCGACGATCGCGATGGCCAGGCCCGGCGCGCCCGAATCCTGCCGCAGCGCCTCGACATGCTCGACGAACCCCACTGGCGGGTCGGCCAGCGCGGCGCCGGAGGTCGACGCGAGCAGCAGCGGAATCGCCAGGCGCAGCGCGTCAGGGCGCAGTTTGCGGAACATCGTCGTCTCCCGGAGCCGGTTTCTTGAGGATGCGCGCCAGCCCGATCGTCGCGAGCGGCACGACGTAGATCGCGAGCAGAATGAACGCCAGCAGCCGGTAACCGCTGCCGATCAGGTCGACGAGGCCGACCGCGCTCGCGAGGAACATGCACAGCACCAGCAGCACGAGCGCGAGCGCGAAGCGCCGGCGCGGCCCGAGCGGAACGCCGCGGCGGCGCTGCCAGGTCTTGTCGACGCGCTCGTTGAACGCGTGGACCGCGCTCGCCCCGCTTTCGAGTAGCGCGGAGAACACCATCAGCTGGAACAGGTAGTGGAACCACGGCAGGCCGAGCCGCTGCAGCAGGAAGTCCGACGGCAGCGTCGCGTCGACGATTGCGGGGTGGAACGCGACCGCGGCGGTGAAGAACGCCAGCGCCGGCAGCATCGTCAGCGGGCCGCAGATCATGCCCGCCACGATCGCGTCGCGCCGCCCGGTCAGGTGCCGCACCACCGGCAGCACGACGATCGCGCCGATCACGTTGTAGCTGAAATAGGTCGCCCCGCTCAGTGCCCAGCCGTCCGCCGGCGCGGGAGTGGCGAAAGCCTCGGCGATCTGGCCGCCGAAGGTGGTGAAGGCGAGCACGAAGAACAGCGCGTATACGCCGTAGAGCAGGTACGAGACCCACTCGAACACCCGCTCGACCGACTTGTTACCGTACATCACCGTCAGCACGATACCGGCCATTAGCACCAGCGTGCCTGTCACGCCCGGCAGGCCAAACAGCGCGACGCCGATCTCGCCCGCTGCCGCGCCGTAGACCGCTAGGATCAGGATCACGAACAGGATGTAGGTCACCTCCCACGCAACCCACCCGCGCCCGAGCAGCGCCTTGAAGAAGCTCTGGTAGTCGAGGCTGCGCGTCGCCAGCGCGAACAGGAAGGTGAGCGCGCAGCCGGCGCTGAACAGCGCTGTGGCGAGCGCGATCGCCGCCAGCCCGCCCCACGGCCCGCTCGGCAGGAAGAACTCGGCCACCTCGCGCCCCGTGGCGTAGCCGCCGCCGATCACCAGCGCCTTGAATGCGAGGCCGGGCAGCAGATAGCGTTGGAACCAGGTCGGGCGCCGGCCTTGCGCGTCGCTGGTCATGTCAGGCGAGGCAGGCGTCGATCAGGCGCTCGAACGCCTCCCCGCCGCGCACCGGATCGGCCGCCGGCAGGCCCGTCGCGGCGCTCGCTTCGGCCATCGCCGCAGCGGCTTCTTCCTCCGACAGCCCCGAGGTGTTGAGCGACACCCCTGCGCAGCGGATCGCCGGATTGGTCCTCCGGCCGAGCGTCACGGTGAGCGCGATCAGCTCCTCGAGGGAGGGCACCGGGAGGCCGGGCAGGCCGACGATCTCGTCGCGGGTCGGGTCGTGGCAGACGACGAACACGTCGGGCTGGCTCCCGTGCAGCAGGCCGAGCGAAACCCCGGCGAAGCCCGGATGATACAACGAACCCTGGCCTTCGATTACGTCCCAGTGATCGTCGGGCGCGTCGGGGCTGATCAGCTCGGCCGCACCCGAGAGAAAGTCGGACACCACCGCGTCCATCGGCATGCCGCTGCCGGCGATCATGATCCCGGTCTGCCCGGTGGCGCGGAAATCCGCGGCGACGCCGCGATCCGCGAACGCGCTGGCTAGCGCGAGCGCGGTGTACTTCTTGCCCAGCGCGCAATCGGTGCCGACGGTCAGCAACCGCTTCCCGCTGCGCTTGCGGCCCGAGCCGACCGGAATGCCCGGCGGCGGGGTGCGGACGTCGATCAGCGCACGGCCTCGGCGCTCCGCGGCGTCGCGCACCGCGGGAACGCTCGCCAGCCGCACGTGCATGCCGCTGACGATGTCCAGCCCTGACTCTATCGCCTCCACCAGCGCGGGAACCCACGAGATGGGGATCTTGCCGCCCTCGTTGGCCACTCCGATCACCAGCGAACGCGCACCTGCTTTGTGTGCATCGGCGGGCCGCATCACCGGAAGCCCCGTCGTTACGGTAGCTTCCAGCAAGGCAAACTCGCCGATGCACCTCTCACCGGCCCAGTCGCGCAACCCGAGGGCGGTCTTGGCATAGGCGGCGTTGGTCACGTCGCCCAGAAACAGCAGGTACGGCGCGGGGAGCACCAGGCCGCCTGGCCCGGTGCTCGCCGATTTGTGAAGCGCGGTCACGGCAGCGTTCATAGCTCCGCCGTGAGCGACAGCCCGAACGTGCGCGGCCGGATCACGCCGGTGCCGATCGCGCCGCCCGGATAGATCGGGAAGGCGCCGAACACGAGCAGGCCGGTCGCCGAGGTCTGGCCGTGGCTATTCGTGAGGTTGCGCACATACGCGTCGATGTTGAACTTGCCGAAATCGACCCCGGCGCTGAGGTCGACCACCTGGTAGTCGTCGACCGTGCGCTGATGCCCGTTGGCCGTGCGATAGGTTTCGTCGAACCCGGCCGACTGGCTCGACAGGTGCCGCACCGAGCCGCCGACGTGCATGTCGGCGCTGTCCGACACCGGGAAGCTGTAGTCGGCCAGCAGCGACACGCTGAACTTCGGCGTGAACGGCAGCCGGTCGCCGTCGAGACCGCCGATGTCGGTGTCCTCGGTCAGCTTGGCGTTGGTCCAGGCGCCGTTGAGCGACAGGTCGAGGCCGGGAATCGGCTCGGCGTTGACGGTGAACTCCAGGCCCTCGCTCTTGGCGCCGCTGCCGTTTCCGTTGAAGTTGAACCCGCTCGCCGGGTCTGTCACCAGCAGCTGGATGTTGTCCCAGTCGATGTAGAAGGCCGCGAGGTCGAAATAGACCATGCCGTCGGCCGCCTGCCCTTTCAGGCCGAGTTCGTAGTTGACGACCGAATCGGATTCGTAGCTCGTCGGAATGTTGGCCGGCGCGCCGGGCGGCACGATGTTCGGCCCGCCTGGCCGGAAGCCCTTGGCGACCCGCGCGAACAGCGAGACGTCGTCGCTCAGCTCGAAGCGCGGGGCGATCGAGTAAGTGAATACGTCCTCGTCGGATTCGAACACCGGCAGGTCGTTCGGGCCGCCGGCAAGGAAGCCATCGGTCTTCTGGTGCGCGCTCTGGTCGTTCTCGCTGTAGCGGCCGCCAACGCCGATCTCGAACCGGTCGCCGAGATGGAAGGTCGCGTTGGCGAAGCCGGCGAACTCCTCGTAGGTGGAATCGATCGTCGCGACGCCGACCAGCGGCAGGCCCGCGATCGGATCGGTGGTGCCGGGCGTGGCCAGCACGAAGTCCTGCTGAATCAGGCCTTCTTCGTCGGTGTAGTACGCCCCGACGAGCCAGTCGACGATCGCCGATTCACCCGCCAGCCGGAGCTCCTGGGTGAACTTCTCGTTGTCGGTCTTCTGATCCTGGAAGAACTCGTTGGCGAGACCACCCAGCAGCCCCCCGAGGTAACCCGAGAGCGCGTTGGTGTAGTCGGTCCGCAGCCGCTGGCGCTGGGTGCTGTAGCTGGTCGAGCTGGTCAGCGTGCCGAAGCCGAGATCGAGGTTCGCCGTGCCGTTGTAGACCCGGTACGCGAGATCGCTGAACGAGGGCACGAACTGCGAGAGCGTGAGCCCGTCGTGCAGGATTTCCATGGTGTCGGGGTCGGACTCGACCACCGATTGCGCGTCCGCCTTGATGTCCTGCAGCAGCGCGGTCAGCCGGATGTCGAACGTTTCGCTCGGCGCCAGCAGCAGCGAGGCGCGCCCGCCGTAGGACTCGGTGTCGTTGATGTTCTCCTCGACGTCCGAGCCGCCGGTGCCGATCGAGTCCACGAAGCCGCCGTACTTGCGATACGAGCCCGAGGCGCGGAACGCGACTTTGCCCGAGAGCGGCACGTTGACCACCGCATTGCCGAGGTAGCTCGCCTCGCCGCCGTCGGTGGTCTCGATGCCGACCCGGCCGCGCAGCTCTATCCCGTCGACCGAAGGCTCATTGGTGACGAACTTGAGCACGCCGCTCAGCGAACTCGCGCCGTAGAACGTGCCTTGCGGGCCCCGAAGGACTTCGATGCGCTCGAGGTCGAACGTGTCGAAATCGCCGGCGAGCACCGCGGCGTTGACCAGGCCGCTGCTCGAGCCGAACGGGGTCTCGTCCATGTAGATACCAACCGTCGACGCGACGCCCTCGGCGTTGATGCCGCGAATGATCAGCCGGCCCTGTCCGGGGCGGCTCTGGTCGAGCTGGAGCCCGGGAACGAGCTTGAGGTAGTCCGCGAAATTGTCGGCGTGCTGCTCTTCGAGCGTCTCGCCGGCGACCACGGACACCGACTGCGCCACGTCGGTCAGCGCCTGCGACCGCTTCTCTGCGGTCACCAGGATCACCTTGTCGTCCTCTGCCGGCGCGGCGTCCTGCGCCATGGTCTGGCCCGCAGCGAGCCCGGCCGCGACAGCAAAGGCGGCGCTGCCGATGCGAAGGACGTACTTCCTCATTGCCTGATCTCCCTGCAACCGGCGAACGGTCTCCCGCGCCGCCGTGAATTCTCTCGATGTCGCCAATGCGATCCCATACAGGAGCGTATTTTCCGATTGGAGTATGTCAATCCGTTTCGGAAAAAGTTTTCGCAGGTGTGGCCTGGAGGCCCCACTCGGCAACGCCGATGCTGATTTTCCCCGCAGAATAGGCGATCGCCCCCGGGCGATCGGAGGCGAGGAAAGTGGGGCCGTCGAGATCGACGATGTCGCACAGTTGGCCGACGACCAGCGAAGGCGCCATCGACAGGCTGCTGCCCATCATGTTGCCGACCATGACCTGGAGCCCGAGCTCGCGGCAGCGCCGGGCGATCGCCAGCGCCTCGGTGAGACCGCCGCACTTGTCGAGCTTGATATTGACCGCGTCGAACCGTCCCGGCGCGCGGTCGAGCTCGGCCAGCGTGCACACGCTTTCGTCGGCCGCGAACGGCAGTGGCCGAGCAACACCGTCGAGATCGGCCTCCGCGCCGCGCGCGAGCGGCTGCTCGAGCAGTGCGACCTGCGTTTCGAGCAGCACCTCGAGCAGGCACGCGAGGGTGTCGCGCGAATAGCCCTGGTTGGCGTCGACCCCGATCCACGCGTCGGGACGCACCGTGCGCACCGCGCGCACCCGCGCCGCATCGAGCGCGACATCGCCAGTCAGCTTGAGCTTGAGCATCGGCCATCCGCCGAAGCGGCCAGTCGCGACCTCAGCCATTCTTGCCGGTTCGTCCGCGCTGAGCGTCATCGTGGTCGGCAGTGAATCTAGTCCGTCGAGCCCGGCCAGTTGCCACACAGGTTGCCCTGCGATCCGTGAGTCGAGATCCCACAGCGCACAATCGAGCGCGTTGCGGGCGCCGCCGGGTGGGAGCAGGGACTGCAACTCGACCCGGCCGGCGCCCGCCTCGAGCTCGGGGCGGACCCTCTCGGCCTGCTCGCGCATGTGCGCGAGATCGTCACCGAGGTAGTAGACCCCCGCCCCCTCCCCGAGCCCGAGAGTGCCGTCCTGTTCGATCTGCGCGACGAGGACCTTGGTCTCGGTGAACTCGTGCCCGGCGATGCGGAACGGCTCGCGAAAGGCGAACCGCTCCTCGCGCAAGACCAGCCTGCGGCGCATCGCTCAGTAGTTCGTGCCGAAGCTGAACATGTGGAAGGCGAACGCCACCCACAGGAGCGTCACCGCCGCAAGGACGAGCAGCACCGCCCAGAGCAACGCGAACCAGCCGCGCTTCTCCTTCCGCGCGGTGCGCAGGTTCCACCCGGCGAGCACGAGCAGGCCGAACAGCGCGATCGGGCTCAAGATCTGCAGCGCGTAGAGCAGCGGATCGAGCGGGCCGCTGAGCATCGAAAGGCTGCTCAGCCCGATATAGAACCACGAGGTCCACCCGACGACCAGCATCAGCACGAGCCACTGCCACGCGTGCAGCACGCGCTGGTCGCGCAGACGGCGGCCTTCGTACGGGCCGGCCGCCTTGTACCGTCGCCGCGCGATGGCTCCCGTCGGCCAGGCAACCGCCGAAAGCAGCACGATCCCGAGCGCGGCGAGCGTCGCGGGCAGCAGCCAAGCGCTGTCCTGGTACCACGGCACGCGGCGGAAGCTCATGATCGCGCTGATCGTGTCGAACCGCCACTCGGTGACTTTGCCGTCCACCACCTTGGCGGCGAGCTTCATCCCGCTGTCGCGGTCGCGCCACACGAACGGCTCGATCTCGATCCACTTGCGGGGCTGACCTGCGGCGTTGGCCGCGCTGCCGACCACGATGCCGCCGTTCGCGTCGACCCCGACCTTCTCCTGCCCGACGAGGTCGAGCATATGCAGGAAGTTGGTCGCGAAGCCGCGCGAGCTGGCATAAGTGCCGGCCAGCATCGCGGCATGCTCGTGCGCGGTCTTCGCGTCGATCGGCGTGCCGGTCAGCTCGGCGGGGAAGTACCGGTCGGCGAACCGCGCCAGCAGCGCCTCGCGCAGCCAGCGCGGCGAGCCGGCCTTGCCGTCGCTGTTCATCGAGATGAAGATCCCGACGCCGTCGTCGATGAACAGGTCGAGGTTCGAGTGCATGTAGACCGTGTCGCCGCCGTGCGCGATCACGCGGTGGCCGTTCACGTCGTCGCGGTAGAACCCGAGCGCCATGGCGTGCAGCGGCGGCAGCGAGTTGAGCTCGAAATCGTGCATCATCTCCGCGGTCTCGGGCTTCATCAGCCCGGCGCCCTGGTTGAGATGCGCGATCATGAACTTGGCCATGTCCGCACCGCTGGCCGACTGGCTGCCGGCCGGCGCAGGCACGACGAACTCGAACTTCTCGGGCTGGTTGAGCCCGGGCCCGTAGCCGTTGCTGAGGTGCGGTAGCAGGTTGGCCGGCACCGGCTGGCGGAACGTCGCGTGGTTCATGCCGAGCGGCTTGAGGATGTGCTGCTCGACGTAGTCGTCGTACGACTGGCCCGAGACGCGTTCGACGATGTAGCCGGCCAGCGCCGTTGCGTAGTTCGAGTAGGCCGGAACCTCGCCGGGCGCGAAGATCCGGTCCGGCATGTCGTTCTTCACGTATTCGCCGAGCGAGACCATGTCGCCCTGGTTGTCGCTGATCAGCCGGCGGACGGTTTCCTGGAAGCCCGCGGTGTGCGTCATGATGTTGCGCAGCGTGACCGGCTTGCCGTCGTAGTCGGGAATCTCGAAGTCGAGGTAGGTGTTCACATCGGCATCGAGGTCGAGCTTGCCTTGCTCGACCAATTGCATGATCGCGGTCCACGTGGTCAGCTTGGACACCGAGCCGGTGCGGAACAGCGTGGTCGCCGGATCGACCGGGATCCGCTTGTCGACGTCCGCGTAGCCGAAGCCGCGCTGGGTCAGCACCTGCCCGTCCTTGACCACCACGACCACCGCGCCGGCGATGTCGCCGCTTTCGATCGCGTAGGGCACGAAGCCGTCGAGCCAGGCATCGACGTCGGTCCTGGTCAACTCGGCCCCGGCGGGTTCGGCGGCAACGGCCGGCGGCGCAGCCACGTCAGCCGAGACCGCGGGCGTCAGCGCTTCAGGCACCACATCCTGGGCGAGAACCCCGCCAGCGCCGGCGAGCAAGAGCACCGGGATGAGCCATTTCTTCAACTGTTTCACGAACCTATCCTCCAACCCGATTGCGCCACGCGGCGCAGGCCGATATTCTGGCCACGAATCTCCTAAACAGGATGTAGATATCCTGATCGGAAAAATGTCAATCCGGGTCGAGGAACGCGCGCTTGAACGACACTGCCTCCAATCTCGGCACGATCATGCGTGCCTTGCGCGACCGGTACGGCTGGACCCTGAAGGAGATGAGCAAGCACTCGGGCATCCCGTTCTCGACGCTGTCGAAAGTGGAGAACGGGCGGCTGACGCTGACCTACGACAAGCTGCAGCAGGTCAGCCAGCGGTTGAAGATCCCGATGTCCGAGCTGTTCGCGCTGCCGGGCGAAGGGCGCGAGCCGCAGGTGACCGGGCGCCGCAGCATCGGCCGCGTGGCCGACGCGATGCGGGTCACCACCCCGAACTACGACTACTACTACCTCAACACCGAGCTGCGGCGGAAACGGATGATCCCGATCGTCGCGAAGATCCGGGCCAAGTCGCTCGAGGAGTTCGGCGAGCTCGTGCGGCACAAGGGCGAGGAGCTGGTCTACGTGATCACCGGCAGCATCGAGGTGCACACCGAGTTCTACGACCCGGTGGTGATCAAGGAAGGCGAGCTGATCTACATCGATTCCTCGATGGGCCACGCCTACCTGGTGGCCGACGGCTGCGAGGAGGCGATCACGCTCGGAGTGTGCTCGGCCGACGACGAGGCGCTGGCGCAGGACCTGATGTCGCTGCTCGGCGAAGGTGCGGCAGCCATTTGAGGATCAGTTGAATGTAAGCGCAAGGCGGATGCTCCGCCCGGGCGCGGGCGTGCCGGTTGCCGTCCAGTTGTCGCTGTCGCCCAGGTTGAGGACCGTGAGCCGCACGGCAAGGCCGGGCGAGATCGCATACCGCACGCCCAGGTCGCCTTCGACATGCCCCTCGGTCACCACAGCCCCGGTCGGGATCGAACTGTCGTCGAAGCTGCTGTTCCCGCGTGCCGCCGCGGTGACCTCCCACCGGCCGTGCTGCCAGATCAGGCGGGCGTTGCCGCTCCATGCCGGGCGCCCGCGCAACGGGGTGGCGCTATCGACCGCCAAATGGGTCAGCGCACCTTGCAGCTCCCAATGCTCGCCGATCCGCGCGCGGGCGGAGGCTTCGAGCCCCTGCGTGTCCACGCGGTCGCGATTGACCAGCTGGAAGGTCGCGGGATCGAAGTCGACCAGGTTGCGGAAGCGGTTGTCGAACACGCTCAGCCCGAGCCCGCCTTGCGGGAGCGGCCATTCGAGCCCGGCCTCGACGCTGCGACCTTCCTCGGGCTCGAGCGCCGCGTTGCCGATCAGGGGGTGACCCAAGGCGTAGAAGCTCGGCAGCTTGTAGCCGTTGGCGACGCGCGCGAACACGCGCGGACCGCCGGGCTCGATGTCCCACGCCAGCGTGCCGCGGCCGGTCCAGTAGCTGCCGCCGCCGGACAAGTCGTCGAAGCGCAGCGCACCGCCCGCGCTCAGCCCCGCAGGCAGGCGCAGGCTGGCCTCGGCGAAGCCGCTGAGCGTTTCCCTGGTCCCGGCGAAGGCGACCGGCAGCTCGAAGCCGAAGTCGAGCACGCCGGCGCTGCGGCCTTCCTCGCGCAGAATCGCGCCGCCCCCCACCACGGTCAACACGTCGAAATCGGCCGCCAGCGAGCCGATCCCCTCGAGCCGGGCGAAGCGTGCCTCGCTGCGGCTCGCGGGCACCCCGTCGAGCACGCCGGGCGCGATCGGCGGGCTGTCGCTGTCGTGATGCTGCAGCGCGTAGCTGAGGGAAAGCTGGGGGCGCACGCGCGCCGCCGGATCGCGCGTCAGCGACAGGCCCGCCACTGCAAGATCGCCCTCGCGCGTCTCACGCTCACGGATCACCGCCAGCTCGGGGCCGCCGCTGTCCTGCGGGAAGGCTTCGCCTTGCGTCTCGGCGTAGAGCGCGGTCGCGTCGAGCCGAAACCCGCCGAGCGCCTGTCCGCCGCGCGCGAGCCCCTGGCTGCGGCGCACGGTGCTGGCAGGGTTGCCCTCCCCTGCGTCGTAGTACCCGAACGACCCCAGCAGGCCGCCGCTGCCCCAGCCGCCCGCGACGGTCGCCGATCCCGCCCCGCCGTAGCGGCTGTCGGCCCAGCCCGATGCCGCGAGGTCGAGCCCGGCGAGCGCCGGATCGCGCGTCACGATCTGCACCACGCCCGACAGCGCGTCCGAGCCGTGGATCGCCGAGCCGGCGGTGCGCGCGACCTCGATCCGCTCGACCGCCGCCGGATCGAGCAGTGAAAAATCGAACGCGCCGCCTTCGCTGTTGGTCGGATCGTTGAGCCGGATGCCGTCGAGCATCACCGCGGTGAAGTTGCCCTCGCCGCCGCGGATCGAGAGGAAGCTCGGCCCCGCCGGCCCGCCGAGCGAGCTCGCGCGCACGCCCGGCACGTCGGCCAGCACCTCGAGCAGCGATGTCGCCTGGCGCCGCTCGATCGCCTCGGCGTCGACCACGGTCACGCCGCCCGCGTCGCCGCTGCGCGACGCGGTGACCACGATGGCCCGGGACGGCGAATTCTCGGCCTGCGCCCAAGCTCCGCCCGGCACGGCGAGCACCAACGCAGGCGCGACGAGGCGCGCGATCACCAAGGAGGAAACCGCCGTCAGTGGCTGCGCATCGCGTGGCTCAGCCGCTCGAAGTCGCGCTTGCGCGCCCTCGGCTCGGGCGCCGCAGCCGCTTCGAGCGCGATCGTCCCGCCGCCGCCGAGGAAATTGTACAGCAGCTGGCGCTGGCCCACGGTCAGGTCGCGGGTGACCGGCATGAAGCGATAGCTCTCGAAGTTGGCCGGATCG
>DATDLP010000222.1:0-3083 GCA_036519255.1 Croceibacterium sp. | reverse complement strand
CGCCGGCCTCGAAGAAGCTCCGCTCGCGCCCCTCAGTACGGTCGATCAGCTGGTCGACCGCGACGAAATCGCCCGGCGCCAGCTCCTCGCGCAGCGAGCCGACCGCCGAGATCGCGAGCACGTCGGTCACTCCGCAGCGCTTGAGCACGTCGATGTTGGCGCGGTAGTTGATCTGGCCCGGGGAGAGCCGGTGCCCTTCCCCGTGGCGCGCGAGGAAGGTGAAGCGCACGCCCTCGAGGCGGCCCATCGTGACCGGCCCCGACGGCTCGCCGAATGCGCTCGCGACCGCGATCTGCTGCGTATCGTCGAGCGCGGCGCCGGTGTAGAGCCCCGAGCCGCCGATGACGCCGATGTGCCAGCCGGGATTAATCTGGCCGGCCATTATTTCGGCGGCATGCGGATGGCGCCGTCGAGGCGCACGGTCTCGCCGTTGAAATAACCGTTCTCGAGCATCAGCATGACGAGATCGGCATATTCCTGCGGATGGCCGAGCCGCTTGGGGAACGGCACCGCGGCGGCGAGCGATTCCTGCGCCTTCTCGGGCAGGCCGGCGAGCAAGGGCGTATTGAAGATGCCCGGCAGGATCGTGTTGATGCGGATTCCTTCGGCCATCAGGTCGCGCGCGATCGGCAGCGTCATGCCGGCGACGCCGGCCTTCGAGGCCGAGTAGGCGACCTGGCCGATCTGCCCGTCGACCGCGGCGACCGAGGCGGTGCAGACGATCGCCCCGCGCTCGCCGTCGGTCAGCCCGTCGAGCGCCATCATCCCGGCAGCGGCCTTGGCGACGCACTGGAAGGTGCCCATCAGGTTGACCCTGATCGTCTTGAGGAACAGCTCGACCGGCAGGTGGCTGATCGCGCCGGTTTCGCGGTCGCGCTTGATCGTCTTGCCGATCGTGCCGATGCCGGCGCAGCACACCAGGATCCGCTCCTGCCCGTGCGCTTCGCGCGCTTTTGCGTAGCCGGCATCGACCGAAGCCTCGTCGGACACGTCGACCTTGCAGGCGATCCCGCCGATCTCGGCGGCCACAGCCTCGGCGCGCTCCTCGTTGAGATCGAACAGCGCGACTTTCGCGCCCCTGGCCGCGAGCGCGCGTGCGCTCGCCTCGCCGAGGCCGGACGCCCCGCCCGTCACCACCGCGGCGACCGAACTATCGATCTTCATGCAAGGCCCCTCCCGACGTCCCGCTGCGGGACTGGCCGGCCGGCCCGATTGCCGGCGTCTGCGCGGCCTTAACCGCCGCAGGCAGAGGGTCAAGCGGGCTCGCGGACAGGCGCCGGGTGACGCTGCGAGCGTCTGTGATGGTTTTGCAACAGACCGGCAACGAAACCCGCCCCGAATATGATTTGAATTGAAACCAATCCGGCGTTGGATCAGCAGCGACCGGGCAGGGAGCACATCCGTGTCGGCCAAGGGACTGCGCCGACACGGGTGCCCTGCGCTACCTCACACAGCCGGTTCGCCGGCGAAAATGTGGAGCACACCTGTGAACCAGCAGTCCCGACTCAAGGGCGCAGCCGCGCCCATCGCACTCATTGCCGCTTTCGCCGCACAGCCCGCCCTCGCGCAGGCCGATCCCGTGATCGGCGCCGCCGAGGCCGCCGAAGACGAAGGCGAGGCCATCGTCGTCACCGGATCGCGCATCTCGCGGCACGATCTCGAATCGACCGTGCCGATCGCCTCCATCTCCGGCGAAACCTTCATCCAGCAGGGCAACAGCAGCGTGGGCGACACGCTCAACGAGCTGCCGCAGCTGCGCAGCACGCGCCAGCAGCAGAACCCGAGCACCGGGATCGGCATCGCCGGCCTCAACCTGCTCGACTTGCGCGGGCTCGGCACGCAGCGCACGCTGGTGCTGGTCAACGGCCGCCGCCACGTGGCCGGCGACATCGCCAGCAATGCCGCGTCGCCCGACGTCAACACGATCCCGAACGACCTGATCGAGCGGGTCGACATCGTCACCGGCGGCAACTCGGCGGTCTACGGTTCCGACGCGATCGCGGGCGTGGTCAACTTCGTGCTGAAGGACGACTTCGAGGGCTTCCAGATCCGCGGCAACGCCGGCATCTCGACCCCGGGCACGTACGGCGCCAACCAGTACGCCTCGGCCATGTGGGGCACGAACTTCGGCGATGGCCGCGGCAACGTGACGCTGCATGGCGAATACGCGCACCAGGAGCGAGTGTTCGCCTCCGACGTTCCGTTCCTGCGCTCGGTCGAGGGTCTCGGGATCGTCGACACCGACGGGGCCGGCACGCCGAACGGCAGCGACGGCAATCCCGACTCAGTCTACTTCCGCAACATCACCAACCGCAACGGCAGCCGCTTCGGCACGGTGTTCATCTCGCAACCGAACGCCGCGCCGGGATGCGGGCTGGCGCCCGGCGGGACCGCCTGGAACTGCCTGCTGGTGTTCGACCCGAACAGCAACCTCTCGCCCTCGACCGAGACCGCACGGTTCAGCACCGGCCCGATCGGCGGCGCCATCGGCGGCAACCTCGACAACGGGCGCGAGAACCGGTTCTACTCGCTGCTGCCGCAGCAGGAGCGCTACAACGCCAACCTGCTCGCGCACTACGAGTTCGCCGAGGCGGCCGAGGCGTTCATCGAGGCCAAGTTCGTGCGCGTCGACGTGCGCGGGTCCAACTCGGGCGCCGGCGGCATCCAGGGCGGCTTCACCAACTTCGACCGGCGCGAGCGCATCCGCCTCGACAACCCGTTCCTGACGTCCGCGCAGCGCACGACGATCGCCAACGCGATCAGCGCCTCGGGCTGCAACTCGGTGCTGACGCAGTCCTGCGCCACCGCCATCGGCACCAACCCCACCCCGCCCGCGGGCGTCCTGACGCCGCAGCAGCGCGCGGCGATCGCCGACGGCACCTATCGCTTCAGCCTCGGCCGCACCGAGGTTGCCGGCTCGGTCCGCGACGAGCACTTCGTGCGCGACACATTCCGCGTCGTCGGCGGGCTGCGTGGGAACTTCTGGGACGACTGGGGCTACGAGGTGTCGGCCAACTACGGGCGGATGGAAGAGGACACCACGACCAGCGGATTCGTCGACAACCAGCGGCTGATGCTGTCGC
>DATDLP010000221.1:0-2532 GCA_036519255.1 Croceibacterium sp. | reverse complement strand
GGCGAGGCCGGGATCGGCCGGGCGGATGTCGATCGCGCAGCCGACCGAGCCCTGCGCCGGGCTGTCGGGGGCGGCCTCGAAGGCTGCGGCATGCGCCTCGAGCCGCTTGCACGCGAGGATCGCCCAGCGCCCGCCCGGCTTGGCGACGGTCCGCAGCCCCTCGCCGCTCAGCAGCGCAGGGCCTCGCAGCGGCCGTCCGAACGGATCGACCAGCGCGAGCAGCGCCAGCGCTCTCCGGTCGAGCAGATCGGGCGTGAGCATCATCGTCATACGCCGGCCCCGTGCAGCTCGACGTCGCCGTGCTCGAACTGGAAGCGCGACGCGACGACGGGTGGCCCGTCGGCGATCGGGCCGTAGCCGATCCGCACCACCCGCACGCGGAACACCGCCGAAAGCCGGTACTTCTGCTTGAGCCCCTCCCAGATGCGGAACAGCTCCTCGGCCGAGTTCTCCTCGGCCGAAATCTGCAGCGTCTCGCCGCGCGGCCAGTTCGCCGGGTTGACCAGCACGCTGCGGTCGAGCGTGGGATGGCGGCTCAGCTCGAGCAGGGCCCAGCTGAGGAACGCCAGCTCCGACGCGGCGGTGGTGCTCCAGCTGGCGAGCAGATAGCGCAGCTCGAGCGAGATGCCGTGCGCGGCGGCCGCATCGCGCGCGGCCGAGCGTGCCAGCGTGTGCTCGGAATGCGCGATGTGGAAGCAGCTGATCGAGAGGCCCGATGAGGGTGGCGTCGCGGCGGAGATCTCGCTCAGCGGCCGATGGACGATCGCCTCCGAGGCCGGCACCGGCCCGAGCCGGCCCTCGGCTGCGAGCAGCGCCCGCCGCCGCTGCAGCAGCAGCGCGATGCTTTCGCCGACATCGTGGATCGCGCCGAGTTCCGCCACGGCCGCCTCAGTTGGTCGTCCTGGCCCGCTGGCGGGCAGCCAGGCGGACGGCGGCACATAGATCGGACGCAGCGGTGATCGCCGCGGTCTCGGCGACGATGTGCAGGATCCGGGCAGACGCACCGTGCGAATCGATCGCCACGATCGCCGGGGCATCGCTCCTGGCGAGCTCGCCGACCGGAATGCACTGGTCCGGATCGCGGTCGCGGCAGACGATCAGCACGTCGGCCTTGCCGCTTTCGCTGAGCCCGCTCGCCGGTGGCGCCATCAGCGTGAAATCCCCTTCCGTTTCGAGCGCCGAGCTTACGATCGAGCGAAGCAGCTGCGGCATGGCGCCGATCGCGATGCGGATCACCGCACGGTCCTCCCTGACTCGCAGGCCTCAGATCGGTCGGATGCTACGGCCCCCACGCGGCCGCGCCATGGACCGGATGCCTCAGTGGACGGCCCGTGCCGGGGGCCGGTCCAGCCATGGTCCGGCGGGATCGTGAGTTGCGTCCGGATGGCGGGAGCCGTCGTCGTGCGACTCCCGGGGCCGTGGCCTGCATCGTTCGCGGCGACGCACAGGACCAGATGGTCTAGACCGGTCAAATTAGGTACGGGAATCGTTGAATAACTCCAGATGCCGCGGTGTTTACCGTCTCAATTAACGATTAAGGCGAAATTCTGACCGTCGATGAAATGGAGCAATTCACCGCACAACTCGGGTTAATTGACTCGCATCTTTCATTCGAAGGGGCCTATAAGGGAAACACCGGGATCGCCCATAAAGCACATCTCACACAGTAACGAAGCTAGCCTGCGGAAATGCTCTCCGGAGGGTGCTGGTTCGGAGGGGCTGATGTCGGTTCACATGCTTCCACAGCGCGGCGCGGTGCTCCCGCGGTTGCTGATCGTCGGCGATATCGCGCTGTTCCGTGAAGGCATTGAAAACGGGCTCCAACGCACCGGCCAGTTCGACATCGTCGGCTCGGTCGACGTCGGCGAGGCGCTTCTGATCGTCGGGCGTGAACCGGTCGACGTGGTGGTGCTCGACACCTCGCGGCGCCGCGCGTCGAACCAGGCCCGCCAGTTGCTCGCGGTTTGCCCCACGCTCAGGATCGTTGCCTTCGGGATCGACGGGGTCGACGATGCACTGGCCTGCGCCGAGGTCGGCGTCCGCGCGTTCGTGGGCGAGGACGGTTCGGTCGAGGAGATCACCGAGGCGGCGAGGATCGCCGCGCAGGGCCTCAGCATCTGCTCGCCCGAACTGACCGCGCGGCTGCTCGACCGGCTGGCCGAGATCGCCCGCACCAGCGAGGCGCGCCGGCACGACCGCCTGACCGAGCGGCAGGACCGGATTGCGCGGATGGTCGCCGAAGGGCTGTCGAACAAGCAGATCGCGCGCGAGCTGTCGATCAGCCCGGCGACCGTGAAGAACCACGTCCACGCGATCCTGGGAAAGTTCGATCTTCCCCGGCGCAGCGCTATCGGGAGCCAGCTGACCGGAGGAAATCCGGTTTGCGAGCGCGCCTAGAGTCTGACTCATCTGGTCTGAATCGTTTGGGATTCCCAAGTTGGGTGAGTTCTGATTCAACCTGCTGGCTGGGTTTGGAGGCCAGCAGGTATGGCGAGACCCTATTCGAACGATCTTC
Source organism: Croceibacterium sp. (assembly GCA_036519255.1). Classification (GTDB taxonomy): domain Bacteria; phylum Pseudomonadota; class Alphaproteobacteria; order Sphingomonadales; family Sphingomonadaceae; genus Croceibacterium_A. The sequence goes on along the minus strand of DATDLP010000221.1, from coordinate 17 downwards.
GAGAGCGGGTAGCGGCG
>DATDLP010000220.1:0-6839 GCA_036519255.1 Croceibacterium sp. | reverse complement strand
GAAGGTCCATTCGACCGCGCCGGTGTCGAGCACCAGGTTCCAGTAGACGATCACCACGTTGAGCGGCACCAGCGCGATCACCGTCAGCGGCATTGCGCGGTTGAGCAGCATGGTCACGCCGAGCACGATCTCGAGCAGCTTGATCCAGTCGAACAGCCCGCTGGCCATCAGCGCCTTGGTGAACGCGATCGCCGCGGGCTCGTCGCCGAGCGGCTGGAGCCCGGGCCACAGGAAATGCATCAGGCCGGAGAACAGCCACCAGGCGCCGAACACCAGCCGGCTGGCGTGATAGACCCACTTCATCGCCGAACCGTCGCTTCGGCTAGCGCGACCCGCCGGGCCCGCCGGCGTCCGATGCCTGCTGGCCCTCGGCCTCGAACCGCGCCTGGCGCATCGCCTCGAACCGCGGGCTGGTCGAGGTAATGTAGCCGCGGATCTGCACGTTGCCCTCGTGGCAGGCGTACTCGTAGAACTCGTAGTTCGGGTTGCGCTGCCACGGGATGTCGATCTTGTACGGCGCGGTCAGCATCACCGGATCCTCGATCCACGCCTCGTAGCGGATCTGGTTCGGGCCGGTCGGGGTGAGCCGCTCGGTGACCTTCATCTTGTCGCTGTTGGGCGAAGGGCCGTTGCTGAAGCCGGGGGCGAAGTTGGTGGTCTCGATCACCAGCGTGTCGCCCTCCCAGTGCCCGCGCGAGTAGCCGAGGTACTCGGTGACCTCGGGCGGCGGCGCGGCGCGGCCGTCGAGGTAGACCTTGCGCGTCTCGTGGACCATCTCGATCGCGATCACCACCAGGCCCGGGCTCTGCATCACGCGCAGGCCCATGTTGTAGGCGCCGGTCAGCATCGAGCCCGGAACGCCGCGGCTCAGGCAGCGGTCCCAGGTGCCGAAATCGGTGATCTTGTCGAACACCTCGGTGTTCCACGAGTTCTTGACCGCCGCCGCGGCGGCGCGGCCGGCTTCGGTCAGCGCCGGATAGCGGCCGTTCTCGGGCAGCGTGATCATCGAGGTCTGCCACAGCGGCAGCCCGCGCTCGGTCCAGTGGCCCATGCCGAGGATGCCGATCTTGTCCTGCGCGACGATCAGGCCCTGCGACTGCTCGGCCGCGGCGAAGCGCTGCTGGTATTCCTCCTCGGTCCATTCGGTCCGGGTGCCGAGCTCGGCCGGCCGTTCGCGCGGGGTCGGCGTCAGGTAGTCGACCGGCCACATTCCGCGCAGGTCCGGATCGCCCCATTCGGTGCGCGGCACCTGCCAGCCGGCGGGCGGGGCCGGATAGTCCCTGGCCGACGGGACCGGATCCTCGGCCAGCGCGGGACCGGCGGCGGGCAGCACGAACAGCAGAGGAGCGGCAAGCGCGGCGGCGAGGCGCGTGGTCATCATCGTACTCTCCCGTATTTTCGCAGGAGTATGCCGCGGCTACCGGCGTTTGCAATCCAGCATGTGTGACGGTTCCGGGTCGCCGATTGGCAAGACTATGGCGCGGCGCGGCAAACGTCCGGTCCGAAGGCCTGATACCTCGTGCGGCTTCAATTTGGTGTGCGCCATCCCCGCTGTGAGGAGCCGTGCCGATGATCAATACCGATGCAATCGGCGCCGATGCCACGGCCGCCCCCGCGGTGCACCCGGAGGCGGGCGAACCCGGGTCGAGCCCGGGCGGCCGGTGCATTTACCGCGCCCGCTTCTGGCGGCTGGCACTCGGTGCGCTCGGCCTGTTCTGGGTCGCCGCATTCCTGCTGCTGACGCGCTGAGCCGGCGTCAGCCGCGCAGCGCGCTCGCGTCGAGCCGCTCGCGGCCGACCCACGCGCCGTGGACCTGGCTGCGCAACGCGAGCCCGGTCTTCACGCGCGCGATCGGGCCCTGCTCGATCTCGTCGGCCTCGATCACCCACAGCTCCGACGAATAGTCGTGCGGCGGACCGGCGCCCGGCGGGCCGTTGGGCACGTCGACCACGGTCAGCAGCCAGCCGCCGTGGTTCGGGTCCCGCGACGGCACGTGCGCCGGCTCGCTGATCGCCGCGCCGGGGGGGACGCCCATCACCGACAGCCGCCCGTTGCCAGGCTCGAGCCGCATCAGCGCGTTGAAGTTGATCCCCACTGGGCCGCCGAGCATCGGCGGGCCGCCCTGCGGGTTCATGGAGAGGTACCATGTCCGGTTGTACGGCCGCCCCTGGTCGGCGTCGGCCAGCCGCGGCAGGTCGCCCGGAGGGCCGAGCGGGCGCTCCTCGATCGTCGGCTCGTCCTTCGCCATGTCGATCGTCCAGCGCGTGAGCGCGCCCTGCAGCGTCTGCTGGTCGCGCTGGATGCCGCCGGCCTCGCGCATGAAGCTGAAGGCGTTGGTGTCGGTCAGGCACAGGTCGATGTGCACGAGGTCGCCGTCGTCGTAAGCGTTGACCTCGTGGAACACCGAAACCCCGACCGGGCCCTTGATCCACTTCATCTCGGACACATCGCCGTAGCGCGGCATGATCGCGATCCAGCTCTCGAGCTCCTGCTGGTGCGCCCAGTGCGCGCCGCCGGCCTTGAGCCGGTCGAGATCGGCGGTGGTCGGGAAGATCGGCCAGATCGCGTACTTCTCGGTGATCACGAAGTCGTGGATCGTGGAAAGATAGGGCTGCTTGAACCACTGCTCGGAGACCAGGTTGCCGTCCTTGTCGGCGATGCCGTAGGCGATGTCGTCGCTGCACAGGCCGCCGGCTTCGTAGCCGAAGAAGAACAGCTCGCCGGTCACCGGATCGACCCGCGGGTGCGCGGTGAAGGTCTGGCTCCTGAGCGCGCCGTACCAGTCCCACTTGCCGCGCGTCGCGAGCGTCTGCGGGTCGATCTCGTAGGCACGGCCGTCTTCCTTGGTCATGAACAGGCGGCCGGCGTGCCACACCGGGGTGGTATTGGCGACGGTGCGGTCGACTCCGGCGACCGAAGGATCGTCGGTGAACGGGTTGCGATAGCGTCCGAACAGCGCGCGGCGCGCCGTCTTCTCGGCGAGATAGCGCTCGGTCTCGACGTACCGGATGTCGAAATCGACCGCGCCGTTCTCGATGGCGAAGCGCGCGATCATGCCGTCGGCGTTGAGCGCGATGTCGTCCTCGAACATCGGCGCGTGCGCATTGTCGGGCACCGCGCGGAAGAACGCGCCGTCGATCTCGGCCGGGATCGTGCCTTCGACCGCCAAGTCGCGCACGGAAATCTCGGCACGGCGCGGGAAGTTGCTGCCGATGAAGTGAATGGTCTGTGGAAAGGCGTTCATGGCGTCCTCTGTCCCGGTGATTCTGAGCCTTTAGGCGTGGCGAAACGCTAACGACTGTTATAATCGATGGAAAGGGCGCGCTGCTTTGCGCGTGCTCAAAAGGGGAGAACGGGTGCTCAAGCGCACGGAGGACGAGGCAGCGCGCGACGTCGGCCAAGGGGGCGACAAGGTCGCGATGCTGCACCAGCTGCTCAAGCTGACCAACCGGCTGATGGCGCCGTTCTCGACCCACCTCGCGCACCGCTACAAGATCAGCCTCAACGAGTTCCGGCTGCTGATGACGATCGGCGCGCTGGGCCGCAGCGCGAGCCACGAGCTCGCCGAGCTCACCGGTGTCAACGTGATGAGCGTGAGCCGCGCGGTGGCGACGCTGCAGCGGCACGGGCGGATCGAGGTGGTGCGCGATCCGACCAACGGCCGGCGCAAGTGGCTGACGCTGACCGAGGAGGGCCGGCGGCTCTACGCGATCATGCGGCCGCAGGGCGAGAAGGTGGCCGACTACCTGTTCTCCGAGCTCGCGCCGGCCGAAGTCGAGCAGCTGGGGACGATCCTGACCCGGCTGATCGACACGCTCGAGGCGAAGGATGCCGAGGGTCAGTCGCTGTTCCTCGAACGGACGAAACCCGAGTGACCGAGGAGGAGCGCCGCGCGGTCGAGCAGGACTGCGAGCGCCTGATCAAGCACTACGTCAACCTCAACGATGCGCAGGACTGGCCGGCGGTGGCCGCACTCTACACCGAGGACGCGCGCTTCGCCCGGCCGAGCCAGCCGGGGGTGTTCGTCGAGGGGCGCGCGGCGATCCTCGCGAGCTTCCTCGCCCGACCGGCGCGCGCGCAGCGGCACGTGATCGCCAACGTGGTGGTCGACGTCGAGGACGAGAACCACTCGCGCGCGTTCAGCGTGATCGTGCTCTACATGGGCGACGCTGCCGAGGGCGGCGGACTGCCGGTGCAGGACCCGAAATCGCCGCTGATCGGAACGTTCACCGACAGGCTGGTGCGCACCCGCGACGGCTGGCGTTTCGCCGAGCGCGTCGGCGGGCTAGACTTCGCGCCATGAGCGGGCCGAAGCTTCTTTCGGGCGGCAATCCGCAGATACCCAAGGGCGAGGGCGATGCCCCGGTGCAGACCTACATCGCGGCGATGCCGGGGTGGAAGAGCGAGGCGGGCAAGCGGCTCGACGCGCTGATCGAGGCGAACGTCCCGTGGGTGCGCAAGGCGGTGAAGTGGAACTCGCCATTCTACGGGGTCGAGGGGCAGGGCTGGTTCCTCAGCTACCACTGCTTCAACAGGTATATCAAAGTGACCTTCTTCCGCGGCGCGGCGCTCGAGCCGCTGCCGCCGGTCGGCTCGAAGGACCCGAACACGCGCTACGTCCACATCGAGGAGGACAAGCCGGTCGACGAGGCGCAACTCGCCGCGTGGATCCGCCAGGCCGCGGCGATCCCGGGGTGGATGATCGGATGACGGTCCAGAGCTGCATCCCGATCGTGCCGAGCGCTGACCTGGAGCGCAGTCTGCGGTTGTGGCGCGAGGGGCTCGGCTTCGACGAGACCTGGTGGGAGCAGCACCGCGACGGCGTCCTGGTCGGTGCCGGCATCCGCAAAGGCGACATGAGCTTCATGCTCAACATCCGCGCGGGCGACCCGGCGAGGCCGGAAAGCTACGAAGGCGTGCGCTTCTATTGGGCGCCCGACGATCTCCAGGGCTTGCGGGAGCATCTGCTGGCGCTTGGATATGCGCCATCCGAGCTGTGGGCGCGGGACTACGGGCAGACCGAGTTTGTCCTGACCGACGACGACGGGTTCGAGCACTGCTTCGGCGTCTCGACCGAAACGCTGGGAGCGCACGAATGAGCGCCGACGAAACCCCTTCCGCGCTGATCGACGCGAAGCTCGCCGCGCTCGGCGACTGGCGCGGCGCAGCGCTCGCGCGGATGCGCGGGCTGATCCGTGAGGCCGACCCCGCGGTGGTCGAAAGCGTGAAGTGGCGCAAGCCGTCGAACCCGAGCGGAGTCCCCGTGTGGGAACACGCCGGGATCCTGTGCACCGGCGAGGTCTACAAGGGCTACGTCAAGCTGACCTTCGCCCGGGGTGCCGCGCTCGACGATCCCGCGGGACTGTTCAACGCCGGCTTCGGCGGCGGCACCCGGCGGGCGATCGACATCCGCGAGGGCGAGACGATCGATGCCGAGGCGTTCAAGGCGCTGGTGCGCGAGGCCGTGGCGCTGAACCTGGGATCGAAGGGCTAGGCGAACCCGGCTTCCGGCGCGGTCTCGCGCCGTTTGACCGCGAGCGCGGCGGTCACCAGCAATGCGATGACTGCGCAGGCCAGCGCGGGCAGGGCGGCGACCGAGAGGAACGTGCCCGCCGGCACACCGGCGGCGATCATCGCGCCACCGAGCGGCGGGCCGGCAAAGGCACCGAGCCGTGCGACCAGAACGCCCATGCCGACGGCGCTCGACAGCAGACGCGCCGGGAACAGGTAGGCGGCGAGGCCGGGGAGGACCATTCCGCCGGCATTGGCGCCGCCGACGCCGACCATCAGCAGCAGCGTCCAGCGGACCGGATCGGGCGCGGTCAGGCCGATCGCGGCGAAGCTTGCCGCCATCAGCCCGAACATCAGCATCAGGGTCAGGCCCTTGCGCCAGCGGTCGACCAGCACGCTCGCGGCCACCCCGATCGCCAGGCCGGCGAGGTTGGCGACGCCCGCCACTTGCGCCGCCGCGTCGAGCGACAGGCCCGCGCCCGGCAGCACGGTCGGCAGCCACGAGTTGAGCAGGTAAAGATTGAGCGCGTTGAACGCGAGCATCGCCGCGAACACCGTGAAGGGGAATAGCCAGGGCTTCACGAACAGCTCGAGCTGGGGCAGGCGCGAGGCGGCCGCGCGGGCCGTCTGCTCGCGCGCCGGGGCGCCGCCGTCGAGCGTGGCGAACAGCACCACGGCGAGGAACACCGCAAAGCCGCCGGGTACCAGGAACAGCCCGTGCCACCCCGTCGCGGCGATGATCGCCGGCGCCGCGATGCCAGCGCTCGACAGGCCGAGCGGGATTCCCGCCGAGACCACCGCCATGATCGTTGCGCGCATCTTTTCGGGCGCGAGTTCCGACGACAACGCGCTGACGTTGGGCAGGCAGGCGCCGAGCGCGATGCCGGTGAGAAGCCGCCATACGAGAAATTCGGTGATGCTGGACGAGGTCGCGGTGCCGAGCGTGGCGAATCCGGTGCCGAGGCAGCCGGCAACGATCAGGGTCCGCCGACCCCACTTGTCGCCGAGCGGGGCGATCAGCGCGCCGCCCGAGCCGAGCCCGATGAGGAGCGCGGTGAACACCCAGCCGAAATCCGCCGGGGCCAGACCGAGCGTGCCTTCGAGCCGCGGCACGGCGATCGACATCGCGGCGATGTCGAAGCCCTCCATGATGAACACGCCGCCGAGCAGGACCAGCGCGACGATGCGGCGGGTGGGGTTCATAGAGCCCTCTCCCCTTCAGGGGAGAGGGTTGGGAGAGGGGGCCGGCCGCGAAGTAGCGCCTTTACCGTGTCCCCCTCTCCCTCCGCGCCTGCGGCGCTCCTCCCTCTCCCCTGAAGGGGAGAGGG
>DATDLP010000219.1:0-2499 GCA_036519255.1 Croceibacterium sp. | reverse complement strand
CTCCCGCAAGCGGGAGGGGAGCGTCATGACTCGCCCGATCCCGCTTCTCGTGATCCTCCTGCTCCTCGCGATCCCGCTGTCGCTGCTCACGGGCCGCGTCTGGCTCGATCCGTGGTCGACCCCCAACGCCGCGGTGATCCTCGCCGAGTTGCGCCTGCCGCGCGCGTTGCTGGCGCTGGCGGTCGGCGCGGGGCTCGGCGCGGCGGGCGCGGCGATGCAGGGATACTTGCGCAACCCGCTGGCCGATCCGGGGCTGTTCGGCGTGGCCCCCGGCGCGGCGCTTGGCGCGGTGGCGAGCCTGTGGTTCGGTTACGCCGCGAGCGCGTGGCTGCTGCCCGCCTTCGCGCTTGCAGGAGCGGGCGGGGCGATGGCGCTGCTCGGCCTCATCGCCGGGCGGAGTGCCGGAATCGCGCTGTTCACGCTCGCCGGTATGATGATCGCCAGCCTCGCCGGCGCGCTGATGAGCCTCGCGATAAGCCTCGCGCCCAACGCCTTCGCGATGAGCGAGATCGTCACTTGGCTGATGGGCGCGCTGACCGATCGCGGCTGGACGGAAGTCTGGCTCGCCGCCCCGCTGACATTGGCTGGCATCATCGCGCTGCGCCTTGCCGGACCGGCGCTCGACGCGCTGACGCTTGGCGAGCCCGCCGCGCGCTCGCTCGGGGTCGATCCCCGGCGGCTGCAATGGCTATTGATCGTCGGCATCGGGCTCACCGTAGGCAGCGGTGTTGCCGTAGCGGGGATCGTCGGCTTCGTCGGATTGATCGTGCCGCACCTGATTCGTCCGCTGACCGACCGTCGCCCGAGCTCGCTGATCGTCCCGAGCGCGCTGGCCGGCGCGCTGCTGGTGTTGGTCGCCGATTGCCTGTGTCGTGTTCTGCCGTTGGTCACCGAGCTGCGGCTCGGCATTGCACTGAGCCTGGTCGGGGCGCCGTTCTTCCTCTGGCTGCTGCTGCGGATGCGGCGGGAGGTGGTGCTGTGATCGAGGCGAAGGCGCTATCGCTGACGGGCCGGCTCGATACGGTCACCGCCGCGCTCGAGTGTGGCCGGATCACGGCGATCTGCGGCCCAAACGGGGCGGGCAAGTCGACGCTGCTGCAAACGCTTGCGGGTCTGATCGAGCCCGACAGCGGCGCGGTGCTGCTCGACGGCGCGCCGTTGCCGCGCGGACGCGAGCGCGCGCGGCGGATCGGCTATCTGCCGCAAGTGGGCGAGGTCGCGTGGGACCTGTCGGTCGCCGGCCTGGCCGCGCTCGGCCGCCTGCCGCACGGCGATCGCGGCGGGGCGCAAGTGGCGGCGGCGCTCGCGGCGGTCGACCTGGCGGCGCTCGCCGAGCGCCCGGTCGCCACTCTCTCGGGCGGCGAGCGCGCCCGCGCGCTGCTCTCGCGCGTGCTGGCTGGCGAGCCAGAATGGATCCTTGCCGATGAGCCATTGGCCGCGCTCGACCTTGCGCATCAACTGGCGTTGCTGGCGCATTTGCGCGCGGCGGCTGGGCAGGGCGCCGGAGTCGTGCTGGTACTGCACGACCTCTCGCTGGCGATGAACCACGCCGACCGGGTGCTGGTGCTCGAGCGCGGCCGCCTGGTGGTCGACGGTTCGTCCGAGCAGGCGCTGACCGCGGAGGTCATCGCGCAAGTCTGGGGCGTCCCCGCGCGCTGGCTCGGCGATCCGGGCGCGCGGGCGCTGGTGGCAGGTTAGTTCCCCGCCTCGTCCCCGATCAGCCCCCGTGCTTCGAGCATTGGCTCGACCCGCGGCTCGCGGCCGGCGAACGCGCGGAACATCTCGAAGTAGTCCTGCGTCCCGCCCCGGCTCAACACAGTCGCGCGGAAGTGGTCGCCGTTGGCGCGAGTGAGCCCGCCGTTCTCGCGGAACCACGCGCGGCTGTCGCGGTCGAGCATCTCGGTCCAAAGGTACGAGTAGTACCCGCCCGAGTAGCCGGCCGGATCGGCGAACACGTGCCGGAAATAGCTCGAGCGGTAGCGTGGGGGAACCAATGCGGTCTCGAGCCCCAGGCGGCCGAGCGCGGCCTGCTCGAACGCGTCGACCTGCGCCGGCGTGGCGATCGCGCCCGCCTGCTGCGGAGTCAGTGCGTGCCATTCCATGTCAAGCAGCGCCGCTTCGAGCGTCTCGCCGAGCTCGTAACCCTGGTTCCACTTGCCGGCGGCGTTGATCTTGTCGATCAGCTCGAGCGGGATCGGTGCGCCTGTCTGGTAGTGCTTGGCGTAGTTCGCCAGCACTTGCGGATCGCTCGCCCACATCTCGTTCACCTGGCTCGGGTACTCCACGAAGTCGCGCGCGACGCCGCCGCCGGAGACGTAGGTCAGGTCGCTCATCAGATAGTGCAGCGCGTGGCCGAATTCGTGGAACATCGTCTCGACGTTGTCCCAGCTGACCAGCTGCGGCTGGCCGTCGGCGGCCTTGGGGATGTTGAGCACGTTGTAAGCCACGGTCCGGGTGCCGAACAGCCGGCTCTGGTCGACCAGCGTGCTCATCCATGCG
>DATDLP010000218.1:0-4128 GCA_036519255.1 Croceibacterium sp. | reverse complement strand
CGCCCGACGCCGCCCGTCCGCTCGCCTACCGGCTCGGCCGCGAGGAAGCGATCGACCGCCTGCTGCTCGCCGGGGCGGATGTCGCTCCGCTGACCGGATGGGAAATTCCGGTGTTCCCGCTCAAGGGCGGCGCGATCGTTGCACGAGGGGTTTCGGCCGGGCCCGAAGTGGCGCGCATCCTGCGCGCGGTCGAGCAGCGGTGGATCGCGGAAGGTTTTCCCGACGCGGCGCGCGCGGGGGCGCTGCTCGATGAACAATTGGCGCGTTAGTCGTTGTAATCGCGGAACTTCCGCCTAGATAGGCGCGATCCTTCCAAGACAGCCGCGCGGCCGCGCCGCGCATCGTGCTGCCGATTCGGTCAGAATCCTCCTTGCCGGGCCTCGCCCGGCGGGCAGGTGCCGGGTGCCCCCTGCGCCCGGCGGAGGGAGCTCGCCAAGGGTCGCAAACGCTTGGGCGGGTTCCCTCCAACGGCTGGGGATCAGAACTTGTTGTCGCGCGGGAAGCCTTGCGGCGGGAGCCGGCCCGCAGCGCCGCGCGCGACCTTCCACATATGGATTTCCTTTTCGGTCCGCACCCGCCCGCTCTCGCCGCCCATCTCCCACGACAGGCCGTCCTCGAGCGTGAGCGTGGTCGCATCCGCCAGCCCGCCGTCGCGGTAGCGCTGCAGCGTCACGCCCTGCCCTCGCGCCATCACCGGCAGCTCCTCGAGGCTGAACACCACCAGCTTGCGGTTGTCGCCGACCACCGCGACGTGGTCGTGCTCGGGCGCGATCGGGTGCGCGACGAGCAGCTTGGCGCCGCCCTTGAGGTTGACCACCTGCCGCCCCTTGCGGGTTTCGGCGAGCAGCTCGTCGGTCACCGCGGCGAACCCGTGACCCGAGGTGGCGCCGAGCAGCAGCTGGGTTCCGGGCTTGTGCACGATGACCGCGAGAATCTGCGCGCTGGCGTCGATGTCGAGCGTGTTGCGGATCGGCTCGCCGAACCCGCGCGCGCCCGGCAGCTTGTCGGCGCCGATGGTGAAGAAGCGCCCGTCGTCGCCCGCGAGCAACAGCTTGTCGGTGGTCTGCGCGTGGACCACGAACGCCTCGGCGTCACCTTCCTTGTATTTCCACTCCTGCTGCAGGTGCCCGCGCGCGGCGCGGATCCAGCCGCGCTGCGACAGGATCACCGTGACCGGCTCCTTCTCGATCATCGCGTCCATCGAGAACTCGACCGCGGGCGCGGCCTCGGCGATCGTCGTGCGGCGGCGGCCGAGCGCGGTGTCCTCGGCGTAATCCTTGCGCAGCGCCGAGAGGTCGCGCTTGAGCCGCGTACGCTGGCGCGCGGGGCTGTCGAGCAGCTTCTGCAGCTCGTCCTGCTCCTTGAGCAGCTCGTCCTTCTCGCGCCGGAGCTCCATCTCCTCGAGCTTGCGCAGGCTGCGCAGCCGCATGTTGAGGATCGCCTCGGCCTGGCGGTCGGTCAGGCCGAACTCGGCGATCATCACCGGCTTCGGCTCGTCCTCGGTGCGGATGATCTGGATCACCCGGTCGAGGTTGAGGAACGCGACGATGTAGCCTTCGACCAGCTCGAGCCGGTCGGCGATCTTCTGCAGCCGATGGCGGCTGCGCCGCTGCAGGATGTCGATCTGGTGCGCGACCCAGTTGGTCAGCAGCTCGTGCAGCCCCATGACCATCGGCGTGCGCGTGGCGTCTAGCACGTTGAGGTTAAGGTTGAAGCGCGTCTCGAGGTCGGTCAGCTTGTAGAGCGATTCCTTGAGCAGCTCGGGGTCGACGTTGCGGCTCTTGGGCACGAACACGATGCGCACCTGCTCGTCGCTCTCGTCGCGCACGTCCTCGAGGATCGGCAGCTTCTTGTCGGCGATCAGCTGGGCGATCTGCTCGATCAGCTTGCCCTTCTGCACCATGTACGGAATCTCGGACACGACCAGCTGGTACTGCCCGCCGCCGAGCCGCTCGATCCCGGCCGCGCGGTCCGTCTCGTCCTTCGATTCCGCGGCATGGAACCGCCCGCGTACGCGGAACGAGCCGCGCCCGGTCTCGTAGGCGTGGCTGATCGCCTCGGGTGAATCGACGATCAGGCCGCCGGTGGCGAAGTCCGGGCCGTGGAACACGCCCATCAGCTCGGCGTGCGTGACGTTCGGGTTGAACATCAGCAGGTCGACAGCGTCGATGATCTCGGCGACGTTGTGGCTCGGGATGTTGGTCGCCATGCCGACGGCGATGCCGCTCGCGCCGTTGGCGAGCAGGTTGGGGAACAGGCCGGGGAAGACGACCGGCTCTTCCTCCTCGTTGTTGTAGGTCGGGACGAAGTCGACGGTGCCCTCGTCGAGCCCGTCCATCAGCTGCATCGCGGTCCTGGTGAGGCGGCACTCGGTGTAGCGCTCGGCCGCGGCGCCATCGCCGTCGATGTTGCCGAAATTGCCCTGCCCTTCGACCAGCGGATAGCGCAGCGTAAACGGCTGCGCGAGCCGCACGAGCGCGTCGTACAGCGCGAGGTTGCCGTGCGGATGGTACTTGCCCATCACGTCGCCGGTGATGCGCGCGCACTTCTTGAACGCAGAACCCGGGTCGAGCCGCATCAGCCGCATGCCCCACAGGATTCGCCGGTGGACCGGCTTCAGACCATCGCGCAAGTCGGGCAGCGAGCGCGCGGTGATCGTCGACAGCGCGTAGACGAGATAGCGCTTCTCGATCGCGCTCTCGAACGGCTCGTCGACGATGTCGTCCGACGGGTCTGGCGTGTCCTCGATGATGTCCATCCTGCCGCCCTAGCAGGGCGAAGCGCGGCGCGAAAAGCGCGGGCGGCGGGTTTCCCCAAGCGAGCGACGCGCGCGCTTTCCATCATCGCTCGCTGCCGAAAGGCTTCCGACGCGCCTGTTCAGCTTCAGGAAAGCTAAAATGAGGCGTAAATATGGCGATATTAAGGCGAAAAGGAGGCGTGTTATGCGTAAGGCGTTGATTCTTCTTGCTCCGGTCAGTCTGTCCGTTCTCGCCGCTTGCGGTGGCAGGCACGCCGACCAGGCGGATGTGGTGTTCGACGAGCCGGCCAGCGACGCCGTCATGGAAGCTGCGGCGGCGCCCGAAGCGGGTGCCCAGACCGAACGCGCGGCCTCGGAGACGGACGGCGAGCTCGCCGCGCTGAGCGATCGGCCCGACATCCCGCTCACGCTGCCCAAGATCGCCTATGCGTTCGACCTCGGATTCCGCCTTGCGGGTCCCGACGTCGTGCCGCTGCAGCAGGAGCACGCCGACATGTGCGAGGCGCTCGGGCCGACGAACTGCCAGATCGTGCTGATGAACAGCTCGGGCGAGGTCGACGAGGACATCCGCGGCGAGCTCCAGCTTGCGGTCGCCGCCGACAAGGCGCGCGGCTTCGCCAAGGTGCTGTCGGGGGCCGCGACCCAGGCCGGCGCCGAGGCGTTCAAGCTCAACATCCAGGGCGAGGAGCTGTCGAAGTCGCTGGTCGACACCGAGGCGCGGCTGCGCAGCCGCATCGCGCTGCGCGACCGGCTGTTGGAGGTGCTCGAGACGCGCCGCGGCAAGGTCGAGGAGTTGGTCGAGGCCGAGCGCAGCGTCGCTGCGGTGAACGAGGAGATCGACGCGGCACAGAGCTGGCTGCGCGAGCAACGCGGCCGCGTGGCGATGAGCCGGATGACCGTCACCTATGAGACCGCCACCCCCGGCGGCGCGTTCCTCGGCCCGATCGAGAGTGCGATCGGCTCGCTTGGCTCGATCTTCGGCATCCTGATCGCGGTGCTGATCGTGCTCGGCGCGGTCACGCTGCCGCTGGCCGCGGGCGCTCTCGGAATCAAGGCCGTGCGCAAGCGGTTGCAGGCGACGGCAGGCGGCGCCTGACGTCCACTGCCGGGCGGGCGAAGGCCTGCGCCTTCCGCCCGCCCGTGCATGTCACCCCGCCTTGCGCTCGGCGATCCACTCCCGCACGCGGCGATCGAGCAGCGACAGCGGCAACGAGCCGCCCCCGAGCACGGCGTCGTGGAACGCGCGGATGTCGAACTTGTCGCCCAGCTCGCGCTCGGCCTCGGCGCGGAGCTGCTGGATGCGGATCATGCCGATCTTGTAGCTCGTCGCCTGGCCGGGCATCACGATGTAGCGCCGCACCACGCTGCGG
>DATDLP010000217.1:0-12145 GCA_036519255.1 Croceibacterium sp. | reverse complement strand
GCGCTCGATGCGCTGTCGCCCGGCCCGATCATCAGCGGCGTGTCGCAGCTGCCGCAGTTCTACGGCAACCAGACGCCCAACTCGGGCGCCTTCTTCACCCGTTCGGGCTACGGCTCGCTCAACATGCGCGGCCTCGGCGTCAACCGCACGCTGACGCTGCTCAACGGTCGCCGGATGCCCTCGACCAGCGCCTTCGGCGGGGTCGACATCAACCTGTTCCCCGAAGCCATGCTAAGCTCGGTCGAGACCACCACCGGCGGCGCTTCGGCGGCCTACGGCTCGGACGCGGTTGCGGGTGTCGTCAACTTCAACCTCAACACCAACTTCACCGGGCTCGAGGCGAGCGCGCAGGGCGGCGTCACGGACCGCGGCGACGGCGACAACTACGAGCTCTCGGTCGGCTACGGCATGCCGTTCGCAGGCGGCCGCGGGCATGTCCTGGTGTCGGGCGAGTACTACGACCAGCAGGGCATCCACAACTACGAGGGCCGCGACTGGTACCAGAGCTGGGGCTCCTACGGCGGCACCACCGAGACCAACCGGACCAAGTTCGCGCCAAACATGGTCTCGAACAACGCCACGCTCGACGGCCTGATCAGCTCGCCGAGCGCCGCGATCAACGGCTGGCGCTTCAACCCCGACGGCACTGTCGGTCCGGGCGTCACCGGCTCGATCTCGCAAGGCGGGGTCGGCACGGCCGGCGCACGCATGGCCGGCACCGGCATTCCCGACACCGCCACGTACCAGGGCAACGAGACCGAGGTGAACTCGCTCTATCCCGATCTCGACCGCTATTCGCTGTTCGCCTACGTCGATTTCGAAGTGACCCCCGATTTCACGGTATTCGCGCAATACCTTCACGGGCAAACCCACATCTTTCAGTACAACGATCCTCGCGCCGCCTTTGGCGTGCCGCAGACCGCGCTGACGATCTTCAGCGGCAACCCGTACATCCCGGCCAACCTCCAGCAGGTGATGACCGCGAACAACATTGCCAGCTTCCAGCTGCGTCGCCTCGGCAGCATCGAGGACGTCGGCCAGATGTATCTCGACGACACCACCAAGCAGGACGTGGCGACGGGCGGCTTCATGTACGAGGTCCCGGGCGACGGCTTCATGGGCGGTTGGGACGTCGAAGGCTATTACCAGTACGGCAAGTCGCTGCGCACGTGGAAGCAGTACGGCCTGCGCGTCGACCGCATCTTCGCTGCGGTCGATGCCGTGCGCGATTCCAGCGGCAACATCGTCTGCAACGTCTCGCGGACTGCCGGCGGTGCTGCCGCCTTCCCGGGCTGCCAGCCGGTCAACCTGTTCGGCCGCGGCGGCGGCAGCCAGGCCACTCCGGCCGGTTACGATTACGTGGTGGGCTTCGAGCCGGGCGTGGATATTTCGACCACGCTGTTCTTTCCGTCGACCGGCCAGGCCACCGAGCCTTACAATTACACGACGTCGCAGGAGAAGGTGAACCTGACCACCTTCTCGCAGCATTTCGCCGAGCTGTCGCTCGCGGGCGACATTATCGAGGGGTGGGCGGGCAACATCGCGGGCGCCTTCGGCGGCTCGTTCCGCAAGGACGAGATCTTCCAGCGCGTGCAGGACGTGACCAACCCGACCTCGAACCACGTCTCGGGCCGTCCGGTGATGTGCAACAACGCCGCGATCAACCTGCGCGGGGTGAACGCGGGCGACTGCGGCAACACCGTGGGTATCCAGTTCTCCAAGGTCTCCAACATCCGCGGCAGCGCCGACGTGTGGGAGGCGTTCGGCGAGTTGCTGGTGCCGCTGTACGACTCGGACAATTTCACCGCGGTGGCCAATGGCGCCGGACGCTGGGCGGACTATTCGGGCTCGGGCACGATCTGGGCCTACAAGGGCGGCCTCGAGCTCGGCTTCTACGACGATCAGGTCCGCTTGCGCACCACCTATTCGCGCGACGTGCGCGCCGCCAACCTGGCCGAGCGGTTCGACCGGACCGGCGGCTTCGCCAACATCACCGACCCGCGCAACCGCGGGGGCGATCCGGCCGACGACACCACCACATACGGCGTCACCACGGCTTCGGGCGGAAATCCCAACGTCAAACCCGAAGAGGGCGACACTTGGACCGCCGGCGTGGTCTTCCGTCCCAACGTCATGCCCGGCTTCTCGGCCAGCGTCGACTACTACGACATCAAGATCGCCGACGCGATCAGCACGGTGGGCACGCAGTCGGTGGTCAACCGCTGCTTCGACGACGACGACCAGGACTTCTGCGACCTGATCACCCTCGCCGACGGCACCACGGCCACGCCGGCGTCCACGGCGATACTCACCGGATCGATCGTCGGCGACCTCTACGTCAACGTGGCGGCCGCGACGGTGAAGGGCGTCGACCTCGAGACCAGCTACAACACGGACGTGAACATCGTCGGCGGCGAACAGGAATCGCTCAGCCTGCGGCTGCTCGCCTCGTGGCTGCTCGAGCGTTCGGACACCGGCAGCTCGGGGGTGACCAACGACAATGCCGGGTCGATCGGCGCGCTGCCCTATGCCGATTTCAAGGCCACCGCGACGCTGAACTACCGCAACGGCGATTTCACCGGCCTGCTCCAGGCGCGCCACATCGGCAACGGTTACCAGAACGCCTGCGGCCAGGTCGGCCGATGCGGGGTCCGGGTGTTCTATGAGAACAACATCGTCCCCTCGGTGACCTATTTCGACATGCGGTTCGGCTACGATTTCGAGTTCCAGGGCACGACCATCGAGGTTTCGGCCATGGCGACGAACCTGTTCGACGTCGATCCGCCGCTGACGCCGGCCTACATCGGGCTGTCGGAGCACGCGTCGCAGGCGAACGCCTCGCTCTACGACGTCCTCGGGCGCCGGTACACGCTGGGCGTCAAGGTAAAAATGTAACTTTAGGGCTGGATGTGGAGGCGGGCGCCGGGCCAATGTGCTCCGGACCGGCACCCCCCGAAACTGGCGGCCTCTCCCGGACGTAACCGGCGCTCGGGAGGGGCCGCCTCACTACCTCGACAGAAGGGACGCAGTGCATGACTGACAGCCGCAACAGGCTGGCAATAACCCGGCGCACCGCGCTCGCCGGCGCGCTCGGCACCGCGGCGTTGGCGGCGACCGGGCCGGCCCTCGCGCAAGCCGGCGGACGCAGGCCGAACGTGCTCTACATCATGGCCGACGACCTCGGTTATGCTGACCTCAGCTGCTACGGGCGGCGCGACTACACCACACCGGTGCTCGACAAGCTCGCGGCCGACGGCATGATGTTCATGCACGCCTACGCCAACAGCGCGGTGTGCACCGCGACGCGCGTCGGCCTGATCACCGGGCGCTACCAGTACCGCCTGCCGGTCGGGCTGCAGGAGCCTCTGGGCGTGGCCGATGTCGGCTTGCCCTCGTCGTCCGAGCAGGCGAACATGCCGTCGCTGATGCGCGATGCCGGCTACCGGACCTCGCTGATCGGCAAGTGGCACATGGGCAGCCTGCCAAAATACGGCCCGCTCAAGAGCGGCTACGACGAATTCTGGGGCCTGTACGGCGGCGGGGTCGACTACTTCACGCACGGCTTCGGCGGCCGCGCCGACCTGTGGGACGGCGAAACGCCGGTCGAAGCGGCAGGCTACACCACCGATCTCCTCGGCGATGCGACGATTCGCACGCTCGAGCGGCGCAAGACGGACGGCAAGCCGTTCTTCATCAGCCTGCACTTCACCGCACCGCACTGGCCGTGGGAAGCCAACGACGAGGAAGGCCGCGCCGAAAGCGCACGGATCGCGCGCGCGCCGAGCGAAGGCGGCGGCGGGATCCTGCACTACGACGGCGGCTCACTCGCGACTTACGCCAGGATGATGAAGTCGCTCGACGACAACATCGGCCGGGTACTGGCGAAGCTCGCCGAGCTGGGGCTGGAGCGCGATACGATCGTGGTGTTCACCAGCGACAACGGCGGCGAGCGGTTCAGCGACACCTGGCCGTTCACCGGCAAGAAGACCGAGCTGCTCGAAGGCGGGCTGCGCGTGCCGGCGATCGTGCGCTGGCCCGGCGTCGTCGGTCCGGGCACGCGGAGCAACGAGCCGGTCATTTCGATGGACTGGCTGCCGACTTTCGTCGCCGCCGGGGGCGGGCAGCAGAGCGCAGCGTTCCCCAGCGACGGCACCGACATCTGGCCGGCGCTGGCCGGCGGGAGCCTGCCCGAACGCACGCTGTACTGGCGCTTCGGCCACAAGCAGCAACGGGCTGCACGGCGCGGCAAGTACAAGTACCTGAAGATCAACGAAAACGAATTCCTGTTCGACGTGGTCGCCGACCCGCTCGAGCGCGGCAACCTGAAGGCGCGCCAGCCCGAGCAGTTCGCTGCCCTGAAGGCCGCGTGGGAGCAGTGGGACGCCGGCATGCTGCACGATCCGACCGCGCCGAGCGCGGGAAATTCGCCGAGCAGCCTGGCGGATCACTTCAACACGCCGCCACCCGCCGCGCCGGCAGCAGGCAACTAGATCAGTCCGCGGCCATCCTGGTCAGCCGCTCGCGCTGACCTTGCGCGCGTGCAGCACCGACCGGCCGTCGACGACGCGCCGGTCGTAGACCACGCTGTCGCCGTCGCTGAATTCGCCGAGGTCGACATCCGCGTGCGGCAGGATCGCGATGACCCGCCGACCGATCGTGACGCTGACCTGCATGCCCATCTTCTCAGCCGTCACGGCCCATCTGCGCAAGTCCGAGTGAAAAGGCTCGGCCTTCCACGCATCGGGGTTGGCCCGATCGACGTGGACCGCCAGCCGCCTCGCCGCCGCCTGCGGGAAGACGACCATCCCGCAGTCGTCGGGAAACCAGTGCGGCGCGACGAACGGTAGCGCCAGATAGCCGCAATAGAAGCCGCGGCAGCTGTCGGGCCGGTCCAGATAGATGCCGCAGCCCTTGCCACTTTCGCAGTGCCGGCAGTGCACGCCCCCCGGCTTGTCGAGCTCGTCGATCGGGAGCACCCGGCAGCATAGCGTGCAAGGCCCGCAGCTCCGGCCCGGAACGATCGGCGAACTTGCCATGGCCGGACAAGTGACACGGTCAGGGCGCGCAAAGCAAGCGCGCGGCGCCTAGATTTCCTCGCCCGCGCCGATCTCGTGCACCGCGATCCGCCGATCGAAGAACCCGAGCGCCGCGCGCGCTTCGCTCCAGGCTTTCATGTGCGGGGTAGCGAAATGCGTCGAGAGCGCCTCGCGGCTGTCCCACAGTTCGGTGACGCGGAACAGGCCCGGCTCGGCCACGTCCTCGGCGTAGGAGTAGGCACGGCAGCCGTCCTCGGCGAGCGTGGCCTCGATCACCGCGCGCATCAGCGGACGGGCCTGCTCCACGGCTTCCGCGGGAAAGCGGAAGCTGCCGAGCACCGCGATCATCTAGAAGCTCTCTTCGTAGACGCGGCCGATGTCGCCGTCCCATTCGCCGTGGAACTTGTCGAGCAGCCGCTGCGCCGGAACCTTGCCGCTGGCGACGATCTCCTCGAGCGGCTCGAGAAATCCCGCCTCGCTGTCGCCCGCCTTGTTGAGCCGGCCGCGCGCGACCAGCCCGGCGCGGGCGATCGGCAGCGCCTGGCGCGCGAGGTCGAGCAAGGTGCCGCCGCCGGGGATCGGCGCGTCGAGCGCCAGCTTGGGCACGGCGCTGCGCAGCGCCTCGCGCTCGTCCATCGTCCAGTGCTTGACGAGGTCCCACGCCGCATCGAGCGCGGTGTCGTCGTACAGCAGCCCGACCCACAGCGCGGGCAACGCGCAGATGCGGTTCCACGGCCCGCCGTCGGCGCCGCGCATCTCGAGGAAGCTCTTGAGCCGCACTTCGGGAAACGCGGTCGACAAGTGGTCGGTCCAGTCGCTCGGCTTCGGCAGGTCGCCGGGGAGCGCGGGCAGCTTGCCTTCGAGAAAATCGCGGAAGCTCTGCCCGGCGGCGTCGATGTAGCGGCCGTCGCGGAACACGAAGTACATCGGCACGTCGAGCATGTAGTCGACGTAGCGCTCGTAGCCGAACCCGTCCTCGAACACGAACGGCAGCATGCCCGTGCGGTGCGGATCGGTGTCGGACCAGATGTGGCTGCGATACGAGAGCATGCCGTTGGGCTTGCCTTCGGTGAACGGCGAGTTGGCGAACAGCGCGGTGGCGAGCGGCTGCAACGCGAGCCCGACGCGGAACTTCTTCGCCATGTTGGCTTCGGAGCAATAGTCGAGGTTGACCTGGATCGTGCAGGTCCGCAGCATCATGTCGAGCCCGAGCGAGCCCACGCGCGGCATATGTCGCAGCATGATATCGTAGCGGCCCTTGGGCATTACCGGCAGCTCGTCGCGCCGCTTGTCGGGCCACATGCCGAGGCCAAGGAACCCGACGCCGCATTTCTCGCCGATCGCCTTGACCTGGTCGAGGTGGCGGCCGGTTTCGGCGCAAGTCTGGTGCAGGTTGTCGAGCGGGGCGCCCGACAGCTCGAGTTGGCCCGCGGGCTCGAGGCTGACGTTGCCGTCATCGCCAGCAAGCGCGATGACGTTACCGCCTTCCTCGACCGGCTCCCAGCCGAACTGGCGCATCTGCAGCAGGATGTCGCGAATTCCACCCGGTCCGTCATACGGCGGGGCGGCATGATCGGCGGTGCGGTAGACGAGCTTCTCGTGCTCCGTGCCGATACGCCAGCGTTCGGGTGGCTTCTCGCCCGCCTGCATCGGCGCAACGAGCTGCTCGCGCCGCTCGATCGGCGGCTCCTCCCCCTCGGACGCCTTGCGCGTGCTCATGGCGCGCCGTTAGGCGAGCCGCGCGAAGCGCGCCAGCCACAAATTGTCTTTGTCCGGAATCACCAGTCGCCCGCGGTTCCCATCCACAGCGCCGTCGCGGCGATCGCCGCGGTCTCGCCCCGCAGAATGCGCGGGCCGAGCGAGATCGCGCGCGCCTGGGGAAGCGCGCGAACCGCAGCGCGCTCGGCATCGTCGAACCCGCCTTCGGGGCCGACGAGCAGCGCGGCGGGACCCGGGTTCGCACCGAAGGCCTCGGCGGCCGGCTCGCCGCCGAGTTCATCGGCGAAGAACAGCGTGCGCTCCGCCGGCCACTCGCGCAGCAGCGCTTCGAGCCTTACCGGCTCGGCCAACTCGGGCAGCGCGGTCCGCGCGCATTGCTCGGCCGCCTCGGTCATGACAGCGCGGGCGCGGTCCGGATTGAGCTTGTCGGCGACGCAGCGATGCGCGAGCACCGGCTGCACGCGCCGCATCCCGAGCTCACTCGCCTTCTCGAGCACGAGGTCGAAGCGGTCCTTCTTGAGTAGCGCCGCGCAAAGCCAGAAGTCAGGCACCTGCTCGCGCGGGCGAAGCCGCTCGACCGGCTCGAGCACGACATCGCGCTTGCCCACACCGATAATGCGCGAAGCCCATTCGCCAGTGATATCATCACACAATATCACGATATCACCTTCGACAACGCGCATCACGCGGGCCAGGTAATGCGCCTGATTTCCGTCGACCGGCACCGCAGCTTGCGCGACAAGCGGCCCGGGTACGAACAGCCGCGGCGCGCTGCGCGGGGGCCAGGCGGGCGTGGCGGGCATCAGCCGGCACCGACGTTCTTGAGCGCCTCGCGCAGGCTAAGCCCGCTCAGGCGCGCCGTGTTGCGCGAAACGTAGCGCCGCACTTCGTCGGCATCAGTCTTGGCGTACTCGCGCAGCGCCCAGCCGATAGCCTTGCGCAGGAAGAATTCACGCGAATCGATCGACGGCTCGATGCAGGCATAGAGCATGTCGAGGTCGGTGCCGGCCTTGGCCTTGAGCTGGCACAGGATCGCGCTGCGGCGCTTCCACATGTCCGGATCGGTGCTCCAGCCGAGCATGGCTTGCTTCATCGGCTGGCCTTCGTTCTGCAGGATCACCCACAGGCGCTGGGTCGCGATCGCATCGACGAAATCCCACCACGCGCCCGAGACGATCATCTCCTCGTACAGCGGCAGCGCGGCGAGCGTGTGGAACGGGCGCGCCGCCTTGACGCCGGTGAGCTCGATTGCGGCATAGCGCTCCTCGCGGAAACGCGCGGCGCACCAGAGAGCCAACACGTCGCGCTGCCAGGCCTCGTCGGTCGGCCAGGCGAGGTTCTTGAACAGCGCCTTGCAGATCTGCCGCAACGGGACCGCCGAAACCCCGAGGTACGGCATCGCCGACTTCATATAGGCCTGCATGCCGGGCGCGCGCGAAGCGTCGGCGGCTTCGGTGAGCGCGGCGCGGACGGAGGCGACAAGCGGGGAGGCCATGGCGGACACCTACAGGCCCCGTCATCCCGGCGTAAGCCGGGACCTCGTGCCGATAACTCGGCTTCAGCGGCACGAGGTCCCGGCTTTCGCCGGGATGACGAGTTGGGTAGAGCCGCGTCCATGTCCGACGCCATCGTTCCCGATACCGAGCACCGCGGGCTCGTCGCGCGACTGCCGCAGCGGGTGCGCGATTTCGCGCTGCTCGCTCGGTTTGACCGGCCGATCGGCTGGTGGCTGCTGTTCTGGCCCTGCGCATGGGGCGTGTGGCTGACCGGATCGGGCGTGCAATGGCAGCTCGTGGCGTGGCTGCTGCTCGGCGCGGTGGCGATGCGCGGCGCGGGCTGCGTCTACAATGATCTGGTCGACGCCGATCTCGACCGCCAGGTCGCGCGCACCGCCAGCCGCCCGGTGGCGAGCGGACGCGTGAGCGCGAAGGCCGCGTGGGTCTGGCTGTTCGCGCTGTGCGGCGTCGGTCTCGTGGTGCTGCTCCAGCTGCGGCTCGAGGCGCAGTTCGTCGCGCTGGGCAGCCTCGCGCTGGTCGCAGCCTATCCGTTCATGAAGCGGCTGACATGGTGGCCGCAGGCATGGCTCGGGCTGGTGTTCACCTGGGGTGCGCCGGTCGGCTGGGTCGCGCTGCGCTCCGACCGGCTCGACGTGCTCGCCGCGCTCTACGCCGGATCGATCTTCTGGTGCATCGGCTACGACACGATCTACGCACTGCAGGACCGCGAGGACGACGCGCTGGTCGGCATCCGCTCGAGCGCGCTGCGGCTCGGCAACCGGGTGCAGGAGGGCGTGATCGCGTTCTACGTCCTAGCACTGAGCTTGTGGGGCCTCGCGTTCTGGCTGCTGCGCGAGGACTGGGTGGCGCTGCTCGCGCTGGTCCCGGCAGGGCTGCATCTGCTGTGGCAGGCGTTCACGCTCGATGCCGCCGATCCCGCCAACCCGCTCGCGCGTTTCCGCTCCAACCGCTTTGCCGGCCTGCTGGTGGCTGCCGGCTGCCTCGTGGTCGGCAACGCCTGAGACTTACTCCGCGGGCTCGACCTGCAGCGGCCGCGGCCGCACGCGGGCGAACACACGCGAGAGCGGCGCAGTGATCGGGCCGTGCGCCGCCATCCAGGCGTGGTACTGCCGGTATTTCGCATCCTCGGCCAGCAGGTGGGCCTCCTCGGTGCGCGCGCGCCAGTAGTATATCCCGCTGATCACGGCGAGGAACACCGTGTTGCGCGCGGCTTCGAGCGGCGAGCCGGTGGTGACCAGGAACGGCATCGCCGAGCACCACCAGAACAGGTTCTTCGACAGGTACGCCGGGTGGCGGGTCCAGCGGTAGGGGCCGTGGGTCATCACGCCGCGGTAGGTCAGGTTGGAGAAACGGATGCCGAACGCGGTGGTCGCCCAGGCATAGACCGCGGTCAGAAACACCAGCCACGCCGCCCAGATCCACAACAGCACCTGGTGCCCCTGCATCCAGAAGCCCCAGCTTGCGGTCTGGTATTCGTACTGGATGATCCCGTTCTGCCCCATGAAGCCGTACACGAACGGTGGGTAGCACAGCAGCGCAGCGACCCAGCCGGCGAGGAACGGGTTGCCGCTGCGGATGTGCGCATCGAGCGGGCGCAGCGTGAGCAGGTAGCCGACGGTGCCGATCTGCACGTCGATCACGAACAGCAGCTCGAACAGGCTCGTGCCGAGCCGCACCGGGTCGCCGGCGATCGCTCCGAAGTCCGCCTGCACCACCGCGGCGAAGCCGGGCGGCAGGATCGAGATCATGAACGCGCTGAAGAAGCCCTTGATGATCCACGCCCGCCAGTGGCGCCTGACCTCGTGGGCCTCCCACGGCTCGCGCCCGATCAGCATCGCGCCGAAGTGCCACGCGTGGTCGCGCGGCTCGATGAGGTAGCGGTCGAGCCACATCACGTAGGGAACCGACAGCACGACGAGCGGGATCGCGGCCACGGCGATCACGCGCATCGCGAACAGGTATTGCCCGTCCCAGTACCAGCGGCCGAGGCAATAGAATGCCGCGACGATCAGCCAGGTGATCCACAACCCGACGATCTTGGTGACCGAGACCTCGCGCACCGCGGCCAGCGGGCGCGGACGGCGCCAGTCGATCCCGGTCGACGGGCGACGGTGGACCTTGTCGACCAGCAGCGACCAGGCCGCCATCGCCAGGCCCGACAGCACCATCGCCATCAGCGCCGAGTTCGGCCCCGAGAGCACGCCCCGCGGACCGGGCAGCCCGAACGCCGCGGACAGCTCGGGCCACAGG
Organism: Croceibacterium sp.; assembly: GCA_036519255.1. Lineage (GTDB taxonomy): Bacteria > Pseudomonadota > Alphaproteobacteria > Sphingomonadales > Sphingomonadaceae > Croceibacterium_A. The sequence continues at coordinate 1,623 of DATDLP010000217.1, read as the reverse complement.
CGCGCGAAGGCGATCCAGCCGAGCAGCGTCGCCACGCCGACGAACCCCACCCACGACGAGACGTCGCTCGCAGGCAGCCGCGCGGGCGTGGAACTGGGCGCGCTCATGCGCGCGGGCTTAGCGCGGAAGGGTTAAGGGGGCGGTAAGACGCCCATCCTCCCCCTTTGGGAGAGGATTATCGCCAGGCGGTGATCTTGCCGCTGTCGTCGAGAATATAGAGCGTGCGGTTGGCGATGATCGGCGGCACCGAAACCGGGTTGTTGAGATCGGCGAACTCGGCGGTCGTGCCGGTCGCCACGTCGGCCGACAGCACCACGCCCTCGGAACTCGCGATCCACAGGCGGTTGTTGGCCAGCACCGGACCGGTCCAGAAGATCGGCCCGGTTTCCTTCTCGGGATTGCGCCAGCCCTCGAGCTGGGTGACCCAGCGCACACGCCCGGTGGTGCGGGCGATCGCCAGCAGCCGTGCGTCGTCGGTCAGCGTGAACACCCATTCGCCGGCCACCGCCGGGGTCGAGATGCCGGCGAGGCTCAACTCCCACAGCCGCTGGCCGGTGACCAGTTCGTAGGCCGCCATGCGCCCGCCCTGGCCGAGCGCGTAGACGCGCCCGTTGTCGATGATCGGATCGGCGTCGACGTCGGTCAGCGTGCCGACCTGCGTCGAGATCGAGGTGCGCGCGAGCGCGTCGGACCACAGATCGCGGCCGTTCTCGTAGCGGTAGGCGACCAACTCGCCCGACGAGTAGCCGGCAATCACGGTGCCCTGACCGGCGGCAGGCGCGGCGACGCCGAACACGCCCGAGGCGCCGCTTGCTGCGGCCTTGTCCCAGATCGGCGTGCCGTCCGCGATGTTGAGCGCGTGGATCTGGTTGTCCGTGGTCATCACGTAGACCGCGTTGAACGCCACCGTCGGCGAGCCGCGCAGCGGACCTGCGGGCTTGACCCGCCACAGCTCGGTCCCGGTCTGGGCATCGAGCGCAAACACGTAGCCGGCGCCGTTGTTGGCGTAGACCTTGCCCTCGAAATAGCTGGCACCGCCGCCGAAGGTCGAGTTGCGCAAGTCGCTCTCGACGTCGACCTTGTGCTCCCAACGCTTCGCGCCGGTCGCTGCGTCGAAGGCGTAGACCACGCCCTGGGTGTCCACGACGTAGAGAACGCCGGCGCCGACGACCGGCGCAGTGGCGAGGCGGCGAGTCGAGCTGGCGCCGGCGATGTTGACGGTCCACGCACGCACCGGAGCATCGCCGAGCCCGAGGTGGCCCGTGGCCTTCTGCGCATTGCCGCCGGCCTGCGCCCAGTCGGCATTGTCCTGCGCCGGAGGCAGCACGATCGAGACGTTGGCGAGCGCCGGATCGGCGGTCACCTCGTTGCCGATTCGCGACAGGATCGGCGTGCGGTTGCCAACCGTCGGCGTGCCGTCATCCTCCTCGTCGCCGCCGATGCCGAGCGTGCTGCAGGCGGCGAGGCCGGCGAGCAGCAGCGGCACGGCCGCGAGACGCAGAAACGGGCGCAGGGCTGGGATCATGGATTGGTCCATCGTCATTGAGCGGGTGCCGCCGGAGCTCCCGGCGCGCCGGGATCGTTGCGCATCTCGGCCAGCGCCTCGTCGACATCGGCGATGGC
>DATDLP010000216.1:0-2196 GCA_036519255.1 Croceibacterium sp. | reverse complement strand
GTGCGGGCAACGGGGGCTCGAGCGGCGGCTCGATCACGGCGTTCTACACCGTGCTGACCGAAGGCGACGACCCCAACGATCCGGTCGCCGATGCGGCGCGCGCGGTGCTCGACGGGCACATCGTGCTGTCGCGGCGCATCGCCGAGACGGGGCTCTATCCCGCCATCGACATCGAAGCTTCGATCAGCCGGCTCATGACGATGGTAACGACGCCGGAGCAGCAGCAGCTGATTCGCCGGTTTAGGGCCTTGAACGCCGCCTACGCGCAAAACCGCGATCTGATCACGATCGGCGCATACGCCAAGGGTAGCGACCCGCGCGTCGACGAAGCGATTCAGTACTGGCCGGCGATCCAAAAATTCCTGCAGCAGGACGGCAACGAATCGATTTCGTTCGCGCAGAGCTTCGCTGCGTTGCAAGCGTTGTTCCCCCCGGAACGGCCGCGTGAGGTCAAGAAATGAACAAGGCAGCTCGGCTGGAACCGCTGGCGGACTATGCCGACAAAGTGGAGAACGAGGCCGCACGGCGGCTCGCGGCATGCGCGCAAGCGCTGGCGGCGAAGGAAAAAGAAGTCGAGCAGCTGCGCGGCTACCTCGCCGAGTATCGGCAGCGTACCGAGCTTGGTTCTGCGACGACGGATCCGCTGCGGTGGCAGAATTCGCGGGCGTTCCTCGCCAAGTTGAGCGGCGTCGTTGCGGCGCGCGAAGCGGAGCTTGGCGTAGCCGTCGAGCTCTATCGGCTCGAGACGGAGCGCTGGCGCGACTCGCACGTGCGGGCGAAATCGCTCGACAAGATCATCGAGAACGCCGCGCGCGAAGTGCGGGTCGAGACCGCGAAACGAGAGCAGCGCGAGCTCGACGAGCGCGCACTGTGGCAGGTGCTCGATCGCAGCTGATCGCTCGTGCGGAGCGGCGTAAGATCGCGCAAGCGCAGCGCTCAGGGAGACTTCATGCTAATCGGCAGCCCGTGGCTCAAGTTGGCCGTTCTTTTCGTGGCCGGCTTCGCCGGCGGGTGCGTGCAGTCGTCCACTGGCGGAGCCGCGGACGGCTCGTCGAACGATGCGGCGGCGAACGCGCAAGCGCCGCCGGTCATGACAGTCAATCAGCTGATGCGCGGCATTCTGTTCCCGCACGGCAATGCGGTGTTCTTTGCACAGGCCGAAGACCCGGACGCGCTGGCCCGCGATCCCATGCCCTCGGCGTCGCCGAATCCGTTGACCGGCTTGTTCGGCGGCTGGGAGGGCGTCGAGAACAGCGCGCTTGCCCTGGTGGAGTCTGCCGATCTGCTGCTGATCCCGGGCCGCACGTGCTCGAACGGCGAGGTGGTGGATGTCGAAGGCGCCGACTGGATCCGCTTCGTCGACGACTATCGAGCGAAGAGCGTGGCGGCGTACGAGGCCTCGCTCACGAAGAGCTTGGACGCCATGGTCGATGCCAGCGGCAATCTCGCGGACGCCTGCTTGGCCTGCCACCGCGTCTACCGGCGCGGCGACCCGGGCGGCGCCGACATCTCGCAGCGTTGCATTCCGGGCCCGCCGGCCGCTCCTCGCTGAGTCGCCAGCGAACGCTCTAGACTGTGACGCGAGCCCCCGGCGTGGGCGCCGCCTTGGCATACGGCGTGCAATGTAGCCCGCGTGACCGCCTCTCGCGGTTAGCAGGCTACATGGAATTATTGACTTCTCTGCCGCCCGACCTCGCGGCGTTTGCGGCCCCTGCTGTCCGCGGACCCGCGCCGCTGCTGCGTCCGCCGGATGGTGGCGCCGTGCCGGCCGCCGGGGCGACGGCGTTCGAGCTGTGCCTTGCCCTGCTGACGGGCGGGCCGGCGGCCGGTGACAGCTGGCCGGCAACCGGCAAGGAATTGCCGGCCGTGCCGCTCGAATCCGCTGCCGGCCCCGCCGCGGCGGAGCTCGATCCGGCGTTGCTGCTGGCGTTCGCCCCGGGAGCGCTCGCCGACATGGCGTCCCAGCCACGGCTGCCGAGCGGCGAGGCGCCGGCCCCGGTGCCGAGCTCGAACAGCCCCGTCCCACCGCCGCTGCCGCCAGCAACTTCCGCACACGCCTTACCACCGCTGCCGAGCGCTGCGGCTGACGCGGCCACCGACACCGGTGCGCCGCAGACCGGCGCCCTCGACCCGCTCGCGGCGTTGATGAGCGTCGACACCACTGCGCTGCCGCTCGAAGGCGGCGAGCCGCAGTCG
>DATDLP010000215.1:0-3032 GCA_036519255.1 Croceibacterium sp. | reverse complement strand
TCTTCACATCACCGTCGCTGGCGAAAAGCAGTAATCGTTTCGGCGGGCGGCGTTGCGGCGCCGCCCGCTGGACATTTGGTAACCATTCCCGCATAGGCTCGCCGCATGAACCGCCGCGAGCTCCTGTCGCTGCTTCGACTTACGCGCCCTTAGGCGCGTTACCCCGCCGTGCGCTCTCGCGCCGGCACCTCGCCTAAGGGCTACTCAATCATAGTCGAAACCGCGCCGCGGCACTTGCCGCGCGGCGCCCAGGCGATAAGGCACTTTGCCATGACGATGCTCTCCGAGCCCGGCCGAAAGTACCGGCCCTTCCCCCCGATCGACCTGCCCGACAGGCAGTGGCCGAGCCGCACGATCTCCGCTCCCCCCCGCTGGCTCTCGACCGACTTGCGCGACGGCAACCAGGCGATCGTCGATCCGATGGACGCGGTGAAGAAGCACCGCTTCTTCGACCTGCTGCTCGAGATCGGCGTCAAGGAGATCGAGATCGGCTTTCCCGCCGCGGGCCAGACCGAGTTCGACTTCATCCAGGGCCTCGTCCGTTCGGGCAAGATTCCCGACGATGTGACCGTGCAGGTGCTGACCCAGGCGCGCGAAGATCTGATCAAGCGTTCGTTCGAAAGCCTCGAAGGCGCGCGTTCGGCGATCGTCCACGTGTACAACGCGCTGAGCCCCGCGTGGCGCGAGATCGTGTTCCGCATGACTCGCGACGAGGTCAAACAAATCGCAGTCAACGCCGCCAGGCTGCTGCGCGACGAGGCAGCGAAGCGGCCCGAGACCGACTGGCACTTCGAGTACTCGCCCGAAACCTTCTCGACCGCAGAGCTCGATTTCAGCCTCGAGACCTGCGCCGCGGTGATGGACGTGCTGCAGCCGACCAGGGAGCGGCCGCTGATCCTCAACCTGCCCGCGACGGTCGAGGCGGCGACGCCCAACGTCTACGCCGACCAGATCGAGTACTTCTGCCGCAACCTGCCCAACCGCGAGGCGGCGTGCATCAGCCTGCACACGCACAACGACCGCGGCACCGGCGTCGCCGCGGCCGAGCTCGGGCTGATGGCCGGGGCCGACCGCATCGAAGGCTGCCTGTTCGGCAACGGCGAGCGCACCGGCAATTGCTGCCTCGTGACAGTCGCGCTCAACATGTACACTCAGGGCATCGACCCGGGCCTCGATTTCTCGGACATCGACCGGATCATCGAGACCGTCGAGTACTGCAACCAGCTCCCGGTGCACCCGCGCCACCCTTACGGCGGCGAGCTGGTGTTCACCGCGTTCTCGGGCAGCCACCAGGACGCGATCAAGAAGGGCTTCGAGGCTCACGCGGTGCAGAACGACGAGTTCTGGCGCGTGCCGTACCTGCCGATCGATCCGCACGACCTCGGCCGCAATTACGAGGCGGTGATCCGGGTCAACTCGCAGAGCGGCAAGGGCGGCTTCGCCTGGGTGCTTGAGCAGGGTCAGGGGCTCAAGCTCCCAAAGAAGCTCCAGGTCGACTTCTCGCGCCATGTGCAGCGCGTCGCCGACGAGCTCGGCCGCGAGCTCAACTCCGACGACATCTGGCAGACCTTCCGCGACGCCTATTACCTCGGCGAAACGGGCGCGAACTTCGAGCTGGTCGACTACGAGGAAACCCGCGCGAGCGACGGCACGCGGCTGTTCGCGGGAACGATCACCGTCGGCGGCAGGCGACACCAGGTCAGCGGCCGCGGCAAGGGACTGGTCTCGTCGGTGCTGGCGACGCTGCGGCAGACTTTCGGGCTCGAGATCGAGGTCGCCGACTATTTCGAGCACGCGCTCGGCAAGGGTACCGACGCGCGTGCGGCCGCCTACCTCGAATGCGTACTGCCGGGCGGCGACACGGTCTGGGGGGTCGGAATCGACGAGGACGTCGCCACCGCGAGCGTCCGCGCCATCCTCAGCGCGGCCAACGCGGCGATGGCGGCCGAGTCTTAGCTGTCGACTGCGTCACCGCCGGGCTTTGCCGCCCGGCGGTGCTGCGGTAGCTTCTGCCGATGGCCACGCGTCCCGCAGTCTTCGGCGTCGAGCGATCGCTTGCGGGCAAGGCGTGGCGCTGGCGCGGCGGCAACATGGAGCTCGCCGACGGCGCGGCCGGGCCAGATTCACCGCTTGGGGACGACATCGTCACCCAATTGCTGCTCGCGCGCGGAGTGGCGCGTGAGGATCTTGCCCGCCACCGCAGCCCGAGCCTGCGCGCCTTCCTGCCCGATCCGTCGATCTTCAGCGACATGGACCTCGCGGCCGAGCGGATCGCCGAAGCGGTGCTCGCGCAGGAGACGGTCACCGTCTACGGCGACTACGACGTCGACGGCGCGACCAGCGCGGCGCTGCTGATCCGCCTGCTGCGTATGCTCGGGCACGAAGCCCGGCACTACATCCCCGACCGACTGCTCGAAGGCTACGGGCCGAGCGGCGAGGCGCTGGTGCGGCTCGGTGCCGAGGGATCGAGCCTCGTGGTCACCGTCGATTGCGGCGCGATGGCCTACGACGCGCTCGCCGCCGCGAACGCCGCGGGCATCGACGTGATCGTGGTCGACCACCACAAGTGCGCGGCTGAGCTTCCGCGCGCGCTCGCGCTGGTCAATCCCAACCGGCTCGACGAGTGCGACGAGGCCGCCGGGCACGGTCACCTCGCCGCGGTGGGGGTGGCCTTCGTGCTCGCGGTGGCCGTGGTCCGCACCCTGCGCGCCCGGGGCTTCTTCGAGACCCGGCCCGAACCCGACCTCCTGTCGCTGCTCGACCTCGTCGCGCTCGGCACCGTCGCCGACGTCGCCGCGATCCGCGGCCTCAATCGCGCGTTCGTGGCGCAGGGGCTCAAGGTCATGGCCCGGCACGGCAACACCGGGCTTGCCGCGCTGATCGACGCGAGCCGGCTGACCCGCGCGCCGAGCTGCAGCGACTGCGGCTACGCGCTCGGCCCGCGAATAAACGCCGGCGGTCGCGTGGGCGAGGCGACGCTCGGCGTGCGTTTGCTCACCACCGAGGACGCCGAAGAGGCGCGCATGATCGCC
>DATDLP010000214.1:0-2544 GCA_036519255.1 Croceibacterium sp. | reverse complement strand
AGCAGGAACGCCTCGTGGTCGATGCCGAGCGTGGCGATGCCGCAGGCAGCGGGCTGCTCGAGCACGTTGGTCGCATCGAACCGGCCGCCGAGGCCGACTTCGATGATGCAGGCGTCGGCCGGGTGGCGGGCGAAGGCGAGGAAGGTGGCGGCGGCGGTGACCTCGAAGAAGCTCGGGCCGAGGCCTTCGCCGATGTCGAGCACTTCCTTGAGCAGCGCCGCCAGTTCCTCGTCGGAGATCAGCTGGCCGGCGATGCGGATGCGCTCGTTGTAGCGCACGAGATGCGGCTTGATCGCGCTGTGGACGACGAGGCCCTCGGCCTCGAGGATCGCGCGCAAGTACGCGCAGGTCGAGCCCTTGCCGTTGGTCCCGGCGACATGGAACACCGGCGGCAGCCGCTTCTGCGGATCGCCGAGCAGCGCGAGCAGCTCGCGGATCGTGTCGAGCCCGAGCCGGCCCTGCGGCAGCGACAGCGCCGCCAGCCGATCGAGCTGCGCCTGGACCGCGGGGTCCTCGGATGCGGCGAAATCCTTCACATCCCCCTCCCGCTCGCGGGAGGGGTTAGGGGTGGGCGAGAATCGAGATTGCGCATGGCGGCCCCTTGCCCACCCCCGCCCCCTCCCGCAAGCGGGAGGGGAGTCAGGCCGCCTGCGCCGGCGCCAGGTAATCGAGCAGCTTGGCCAGCGTCGCCTTGAGCTCGTGCCGGTGGACGACCATGTCGACCATGCCGTGCTTGTGCAGATACTCGGCGCGCTGGAACCCGTCGGGCAGCTGCGCGCGGATCGTCTCCTGGATCACCCGCTGGCCGGCGAAGCCGATCAGCGCGTTGGGCTCGGCGATGTGCACGTCGCCGAGCATCGCGTAGCTCGCGGTGACACCGCCGGTGGTCGGGTCGGCGAGCACGACGACGTAGGGCAGCCCGGCTTCCTTGAGCCGGCGGGTCATCACGGTGGCCTTGGGCATCTGCATCAGGCTGAGGATGCCTTCCTGCATCCGCGCTCCGCCCGCCGCGGTGACCACGACATAGCCGCAGCGCCGCTCGAGCGCGCGCGCGGCACCGGCGCAGAACGCCTCGCCCACCGCCATGCCCATCGAGCCGGCCATGAAGTAGAAGTCCTGCACCCCGACCACCGCGGGCCGGCCGTCGATCGCGCCGACGCCGACCTGGAACGCGTCCTCGTGCGGGTTGCTCGCGCGCGCCAGCTTGAGGCGGTCGGTGTACTTCTTCGAATCGCGGAACTTGAGCGGATCCTCGCGCACCGCAGGCTCGGGCAGCAGCTCGAAGCCCTCGTCGAGCAGCTGCGCGAGCCGCGCGTCGGCGCCGATCCGGCCGTGGTGCTCGCACTTCGGGCACACCGAGAGGTTGGCCTCGAACTCGCGCGTGAACAGCATTTCCTGGCAGCGCGGGCACTTGACCCACAGGTTGTCGGGGGTCTCGCGCTTCTTGCCGAAGGGCAGCGCGTTGCGGACGCGGGTCAGCCAACTCATGCGATTGCTCCGCGGAAGTTCATGAAGTTCACGGCACGTGCCCCCCGAAAATCACTTACAACGAAAGTCGGGCGGCGACGTGCGGGCGCATCCCTGGCGGGAGTCGGCGTGCAATGGCAGGGGAACGAATCGGCGGGCATGGCAAGAACGTTGGCAGAACGAAGGCGTGTAGGAAAACGTTCTTTTCGCAGGATGGCCAGCGCGGTCGGGGCGTGCATCAAGCCGCCTCCACCGCGGCCGCATGCACCGCTGTCGCAAGCTCCGATGCGAGCCGACGCAAGTATTCGGGCGCGTCCTCGCCATGCTGGCCGACCAGCTCGACCAACGCCGAGCCAACCACCACACCGTCGGCGACGCGGGCGATGGCCGCGGCCTGCTCGGGGGTGCGCACGCCGAAGCCGACCGCGACCGGCAGGTCGGTCGCCTGCTTGATGCGGTTCACGTTGGCCTCGATCGACTCGAGCTGCGCCTGCTGCTTGCCGGTGATGCCGGCGACGGAGACGTAGTACAGGAACCCCGACGACCCCTCGAGAACCGCCGGCAGCCGCCGCACGTCGGTGGTCGGCGTGGCGAGGCGGATCAGGTCGACCCCCGCGGCGCGCAGCGCCGGGCCGAGCGCGTCGTCCTCCTCGGGCGGGATGTCGACGCAGATCACCCCGTCGACCCCGCAGCCCTTCGCCTCGCCGGCGAACCATTCGGGCCCGCGGCGGACCATCGGATTGGCGTAGCCCATCAGCACCAGCGGCGTGTCCGGGTGGCGCTGGCGAAACTCGTCGGCGTGTCGCAGCACCTCGCGCGTGGTGGTGCCCTTGGCGAGGCTGCGCAAATTGGCCGCCTGGATCCCCGGGCCGTCGGCCATCGGATCGGTGAACGGCATGCCGAGCTCGATCACGTCGGCGCCGCCTTCGACGAGCGCGTCGAGGTTGGCTGCGGTGTCGCCGTCGCCCGCGGTGATGAAGCAGACGAGCGCGGGATGGCCTTTGGCGAAGGCGGAGGAGAGGCGGGTCACTGCTGCGGCCCCCTCTCCCCGACGCTCTCCCCTGAAGGGGAGAGGGA
>DATDLP010000213.1:0-4442 GCA_036519255.1 Croceibacterium sp. | reverse complement strand
ATGTCGAGCAGGCTCGCGGGCATGTCGTGGCGCCCGGCGGGCAACCGCGGATGCGGGCCGGCCACGATCAGCGGCACCCAGACCGACTCGCGATACAGGTCCTGCCGTCCCGGCGAGAGCCCGTGCTCGCCGGCGTTGAAGCCGTGGTCGCCGGCGATTACCACCAGCGTCCGAGCGTACCACGGCTCGTTTTCGATCGCCGCGAAGAACTCGCGCAGCACGTCGTCCATGTAGTGCGTGGTGTTGCGGATCCGCTCGGCGGGCGTCGCTTGTCCGGCGATGTCGAGCGCCGGCTCGCGCGTCTCGAACGGCCAGTGGTTGCTGATCGAGACCACGCTGGCGAAGAACGGCTCGCCGCCGCGTCCGAGCGCCCTGAGCTCCTGCGCCGCCGCGCGGAACACCACCCGGTCGCGCCCCTCGGCTTCCGGGAAGCGGCGCAGCCGGTCGTACCAGCGGGCGATCCACGGGCTCGAGTTGTCCCAGTCGGTGTCGCCGCCGTTGAACATGACGGTGCGGTATCCGCGCTCGCGCAGCCGCTCGGGCAGGCAGCCGAAGCGCACGTCGGTATAGCTGGTGATGTAGTGGCGCGACGGCGGCTGCACCGAGCAGTGCGCGGCGAACAGGCCGTTGATGCTCGGGTTGCCGAGGCTCGACGCGCGGGTCCACACCGCCACCCCGGGCCGGGCGACGAAGCCGTCGAGGAACGGCGTCGCGGTCGGCCCGCCCGCGGGATCGAGCGCCCCCATCTCGATGCCGCGGAAGGTCTCGAGCTGGAGATAGAGCACGTTCCAGCGATCGAGCTCCGGTGCCGCGCCGGTCGGCTCGCGCCAGTAGGGCCGCTCCGGATCGGGGAAGCGCCACGCCTTGTCGCCGCTGCGCGCGAGCCAGCGCTGCGCATGGCCGGCGGCGAGCGCAGTGAAATCGGCCGGCCGCTGCCAGTCGGCATATCCCGCGCGCGCATCCATCGCGAGCGCGATCACCAGCGGCTCGACCTTGCGCAGGCGGAAGTGGCTGCTTGCCTGGTGCCAGCCGTTGGCCGGCGCCAGCAGCGGAACGAGCGCGAGCACCAGCGCCAGCCACAGCGGCGCAGTGCGCCCCGCGCCGCGCCGCAACCGCCGCACGGCCCACCAGGCATAGGCCCCCGGTACGATCACCATCAGCGCCACCCCCACGAACGGGCCACCGCGATCGTCCGCCAGCACGTCGCGGAACAGCGCGTCGCCGAGCATCTCCGGCTGGCCGTAGGCGTAGAGGAACGAGAGATTGGCCCGCACGCCGAGAAAGCGCAGCACCTCGTGGTCGAGCTGGCTCAGCACGAGGTTGAGCGCGAGCAGCGCGGCGTGGAGGCCAGACAGCGCGCGCCACAAGCGGCTCTCGAGCCGGCTCCGGAAGAGACCCAGCCAGAGCACAAAGAACGGCAGGCTCAGCAGCCAGACGCCGAGCATTTCGTAGTACAGCGCGAGCCAGAAGTAGCGTGGCCACTCGGCGAGGAACGGGCCGCCGTGCGGCGCCGGACGGACGTAGAGCAGCACCTGCAGCACGACGCAGCCCGCGAGCCCGCCCAGCGCGAGCCGGAACGCGAGCGCGAATTGCGTGCGGCCCGAGCGCGGCTCTGCGGCGCGCTGCATGACAGGCTGTCGCGGTTCGCCGCCGGCTGCCGCTGTCCCCATTGACCCTCCGCGCTTACGGGTACCGCGCTGGTTGACGATGGCAAGGCTTTGGCCGAAGCCGTGCCCCATGCGCATCGTCTACCCGATGCTGTGGGCCCGCCCCGGGCGCAAGGCGTGCCAGGCGCAGAGCCTCGCCACCGTGGCCGCGCTCGCCCGGCGCGGGTGCGAGGTCACGGTCATGCTGCCGCAGGGCGCGGGCGATCCGGAGCTGACCGCCGCCGACTTGTGCGCGTGGTTCGCGGTGTCCGGCGAATTCCGTGTGCTGCAGCGACCGAGCCGCTGGGCCGGCGAGCGGCTGCACCGCACGCTGCTGTGGCTGCGGCAGGTCTTCGCCGATCCGGCAACCCGCGACGCCGACCTGCTCTACTCGCGGATTCCGGCGATGCTCGCGATGGGCGGCCTCGCGCCGCTTCCGTTCGCGACCGACCATTACCGCCCCTGGCCCGACGAGCTGCCCGCGATCCGCCCGCTGGTCGGCCGTACCGCGCGCGACCGCGATTGCCTCGGGCTGATCCTGCATTCGCGCTACGCCGCCGAGGCCTATCGCCGCGCCGGCGTGCCCGGGGACCGCATGCTGGTGGCGCACAACGGGTTCGATCCGCCGGCGGAACGGCTCGACAAGGCGACGGCGCGCGCCCAGCTCGGCCTGCCGCCCGACCGGCCGATCGCGCTCTACGCCGGCCGCGTGAACGCCGCGAAAGGCCTCGACGTGCTGCTCGCGCTCGCCGACCGGCGGCCCGAGGTGCTGTTCGTGCTGGTCGGCTCGGAGGGTCAAGGTACTATCGAGGCCGCCGCGGGGCAGCGCAGCAACGTGCGCATCGAACCTTGGGCCGAGCCTGCCGCGCTACCGGCCTGGCTCTACGCCGCCGACGTGCTGGTGATCCCGCCCTCGCGCGCGCCGCTCGAGCGGTTCCGCAACTGCGTGCTGCCGATCAAGCTCTTCGCCTACCTCGCCGCAGGCCGCCCAATCCTCGCGCCCGAGGCGCCCGACACCGCCGAACTGCTCCGGCACGGCGAAAGCGCCTGGCTGGTAGCGCCCGACCGGCCCGACGCCGCGGCCGAAGGGCTCGACCGGCTGCTCGGCGACCCCGCACTGGCTGCGCGCCTGTCGGCCGAAGCGCTGCGGCTGGCGGAGGGGCTCACCTGGGACCGGCGTGCCGAAACGATCGCCGGCTTCCTCCAGGCGCGGCTCGCTCAGCGCTCGCTAAGCGCCAGCACGCTCACCCCGATCGACGCCGCGATCGCCGGCGCGGCCCAGGCGCCGAGCGCCGAGGGCACGTAGCCGACCTGCCCGGCGACGGTGAGCACGCCGTCGGCCACGAGATAGAGCAGCCCTCCCGCCCCGGCGTAGAGCAGCGCCGGCAGCGAGCGCCCGGTGCGCGGCGCGATGAACGCCAGCGGCAGCGCGAACAGCAGCATGACCAGCGGCGCGAGCGGCGCGGCGGCCGAGCGGTGCAGCCGCGTCTCGAACACCGAGCCCGCGCGGCTGACCGGCGCCGCGTAGTCGAGCGAGCGCTGCGCGGCGGTGGCCGAGAACGCCGGCGCCGAGGCGAAGAACGCCAGCGCGTCCTCCGGCGCGAGCGGCACGTCCCACGCCATGGTCGCGCGCGCGCCACGCGCGATCCCGCTGCCGTCGAGCCGGGTGGTCTCGACCCGGTGCAGCGTCCAGGCCCCGGCCGCGAACATCGCCCGCTCCGCGGTCACCCGCTCCACCAACCGGCCCGCCGGATCCCGCGCGAAGATCGCCACCGCGCCGAGCCGCGTGCCGTCGGCCGAGGCGGCGCTGGCGCGGACGATGCGGTCGCCGAGGCGGAACCAGCGCGGCTGCTCCGCCTTCGCCGCGTTGGCCGGCTCCATCGCATGCCACCAGGTCGCCAGCCGCAGCTCGCTCGCAGGCGCCACTCTCTCTGCCAGCACCAGCGTCGCCCCCGCGAGCAGCAGCGGCACGGGCAGCGCCATCGCCAGCACGCGCCACTGCGACACCCCGGCAGCGCGGATCGCGGTCATCTCGCGCGCGCCGGCGAACAGCGAGAACGCGGCCAGCGCCCCTGCCAGCGCGGCGACCGGCAGCGCCTGCTGCACGATCGCCGGCAGCCGCAGCGTTGCGTAGCGCGCGACGCCGACGAGGCCCATGCTGCGCTCGGCGAACTCGTCGCCCTGGCCGACCAGGTCGATCAGCTGCAGGAACGCGACCACCGCCAGCAGCGCCACCAGCGTCCACTTGCCGAGCTCCCACCGGACATACGACCCGAGCGCACGGTTGCCCGGTCCCCCCAGGCTCCGGCCGCGCGGCGCGAGGCGCGCCATCGCGGCCGACAGCCCGTCGAGCGCCGCGTGCAGCGGACTGTAGCCGGGCATCCGCCGCGCCGAGACGAACAGCGCGCCGACCACCGCCCACAGCAGCCCGGCGGTCCCCAGCGTGACCAGCGGCGGGTCGGCCGCGCCCATCAGCGCGAGGTTCTTCGCGAAGTTGAGCCCGTGATGCGCGAGCGCCAGCACCACCACGCTCAGCAGCACGCCGGGCGTCCGCCCGCGCCGCTTGGTCGCGAACGCCAGCGACAGCACCAGCAGCGGCACCAGCGGAATGATCGCCGCGCGCGCGATGCGGCCGTAGAACTCGGCCTCGACCGCGCGCAGCGGCAGCCCGCGCGCGCCGCTGCGCGCCTCGGCCGCGAGCTCGGGCAGGGTCAGCTCCTTCTGGTCCCAGCCGCGCTCCCAGCTTGCGTCGCGCGGCTCGAGCGCCTGGCGGAATGCCAGCTCGGCGAAATCGAC
>DATDLP010000212.1:0-4258 GCA_036519255.1 Croceibacterium sp. | reverse complement strand
CGGCAATCCAACACGCTCAGAAGAACGCCTGCAATCCCGTCTGCGCCCGTCCGAGGATCAGCGCATGCACGTCGTGCGTGCCCTCGTAGGTGTTGACCGTCTCCAGGTTCAGCATGTGGCGGATCACCTGGTACTCCTCGGAGATGCCGTTGCCGCCGTGCATGTCGCGCGCCCAGCGCGCGATCTCGAGCGCCTTGCCCGCGTTGTTGCGCTTGACCAGGCTGATCATCTCGGGCGCGAAGCGGCCTTCGTCCATCAGCCGGCCGACGCGCAGCGAGGCCTGCAGCGCGAGCGCGATCTCGGTCTCCATGTCGGCCAGCTTCTTCTGGAACAGCTGGTTGGCGGCGAGCGGCTTGCCGAACTGCTTGCGGTCGAGCCCGTACTGGCGCGCCGCGGCGAGGCAGAACTCGGCCGCGCCCATCGTGCCCCACGAGATGCCGTAGCGCGCGCGGTTGAGGCAGCCGAACGGGCCGCTCATGCCTTCGGCGCCCGGCAGCAGCGCCTCGGCGCCGAGCTTGACGTCGTCGAGCATGATCATGCCGGTGGTCGAGGCGCGCAGGCTGAGCTTGCCCTCGATCTTCGGCGCAGTGAGGCCCGGAGTGCCCTTGTCGATCAGGAAGCCCTTGATCCGCCCGCCGTGCGCCTCGCTCCTGGCCCAGACCACGAACAGGTCGGCGAACGGCGAGTTGCTGATCCAGGTTTTCGAGCCTGAGAGGCGGAACCCGTCGCCATCGGTTTTCGCCACCGTGCGCATCGATCCGGGGTCGGAGCCGGCATCGGGCTCGGTCAGGCCGAAGCAGCCGATCAGCTCGCCGCGTGCGAGGCCGGGCAGGTAGCGCGCCTTCTGCTCGTCGGAGCCGTAGGCGTGGATCGGGTACATCACGAGGCTCGACTGGACCGAGGCCATCGAGCGGTAGCCTGAATCGACCCGTTCGATCTCGCGCGCGACGAGCCCGTAGGCGACGTAGCTTGCGCCTGCGCCGCCGTGCTCCTCGGGCACCGTCACGCCGAGCAGGCCGCCCTCGCCCATCAGCGCGAACAGCTCGGGCGCGTCGATCTCGTCGCGGTACGCGGCGATCACGCGAGGCTGCAGCACATCCTGCGCGAAGCCGCGCGCGGCGTCGCGGATCATGCGCTCTTCCTCGCTCAGCTGGTTTTCGAGGTCGAGTGGGTCGGCCCAGTCGAACGGCACCATTCCGGCCATGCGGAGACTCCTTTGCCGGCAAGCCTTAGCCGCCGCGCGAAGCCTCGCCAATCACGCTTGCCTCAGAGGCCGTTCGTCCTCGCGTGCTCGACGGCTTCCTGCAGCACGTCGATCAGCTTGTCGGGCGAGCACGGCTTGGCGCAGGCCCAGGCCTCGGGATAGCGCTGCCGCACTTCGCTCGGCGAGACGTGGCCCGAGTGGAAGATGATCGGCACGCCGGCCTCGGTCAGCTTGTCCGCCAGCGGATAGACCTCCCCGTCGCCGGTGAAGACGTCGAGGATCGCGCAGTCGGGCAGCTCGCTCTCGATCGCGATGAACGCGTGTTCCTTGTCCGCGTAAGGGCCCTCGAGCGCGTAGCCGAGATCCTTGACCGTCTCAGACAAGTCGAGCGCGATGATGAATTCGTCCTCGACGACGAGAATCTTGGGCCGTTCAGTGGCGTCGACGCTGTCCATGACAGGGCGTCTCCTCAGGCTAAGTGGCTGGCCGGAAACCAAAGCCAGAGCCTCCCGAAGGTTCCCGAAAAGGCCCTACAGCTTGCCGAACTTCGCTTCGTACCCCGCGGTGTCGTCCGCCGCAAGCAGCCTCGCCTGCGCCGGCCAGTCGTCGCGGCGGATGCGGCCCTGGAAGCGGCCGAGCTGGGCGTCGATGCGGTCGATGTCGGCATCATCCCACGCAGCGATCTGCTCGTAGCTCGTGACGCCGAGCGCGTGGAGCTGCTCTACCAGCTTCGGACCCAGCCCCTTGATGCGGGCCAGATCGTCCTCGCCGTGGACGACGGCCGCGATCGGCGCCGGAGCGACCACGGCGGCGATCGCCTCGCCCACGCCGGCGAGGCCCGGGGGCGTCGGCGGCGGAACCTCGGCCGGTGAGGGGGCCGCTGCGGGCGTGGCATCGATCAGCGCCTGGTTGCGTCGCGCCGGCGCGCCGTCCTCGTCGCTGCGCGCGATCTCTACCTTGGTCCGGCGCCGGGCGACCAGCAGCCACCACAGCACCAGCAGCGCCGCCAGCAAGCCGGCGACTGCCGGCAACAAGTTCTCTTGCAACACCTGGGCCATCGGCATCCCCTATCTCTCGCCCGCGTACCGGGCGCGCCTTACCGTCCAACGTGCGCCGTGGCGACTCCGGGGTTGTGCCGGGGGCTCAGGTTTCGCCGAGCCCGCCCGCGAGATCAGCGAGACGCAGAAACTCCTGGCGCCAGAAGTCGTCCTGCGAGCCGGCGAGATCGGTGATCTGGCGGAAGCCGTAACCGGCCAGCAACGGGTCGCCGCGCAGCTTCTGGCCGTAGGCGGCGACCGCCACCGCGAAGGCCATGTCGCCGCGCGGCGAGCCGGCATCGGCCAGCAGGCGGCCGGGCACGGCGCGTTCGAGCAGGCGCGAGGTCTCGCCGTCGGGCAGCTTGTAGCGCAGCTTGACGTAGGCGATCTCGTCGGTGCCGGTTGCCGCCGCGGGCAACGGGTCGGAGTAGCGGCGGGAACCGATCCAGCCGGTCGTTCCGGCGGGGACGATCTCGTAGATCGCGGTCACCTGGTGCCCGGCGCCGATGTCGCCCGCGTCGACCCGGTCGTTGTTGAAGTCCTCCTCGCGCAGCGCGCGGTTCTCGTAGCCGATCAGGCGGTACTGGCTGACCTGTGCCGGGTTGAACTCGACTTGGATCTTCACGTCCTTGGCGATCGTGAACAGCGTCGAGGCCATCTCGTCGGACAGCACCTTGTCGGCCTCGAGCGCGCTGTCGATGTAGGCGTAGTTGCCGTTCCCGTGGTCGGCGACCTGCTCCATCAGCGCTTCGTTGTAGTTGCCGGTGCCGAAGCCGAGCGCGGTCAGTGTGATGCCGGAATCGCGTTGCCGCTCGATCAGCTCGATAAGCGCCTTCTGGTCGCTAACGCCGACGTTGAAGTCGCCGTCGGTGGCGAGGATCACGCGGTTGACCCCGCCTTCGATCATGCTGTCGCGGGCGATGTTGTAGGCTAGCTGGATGCCGGCGCCGCCCGCGGTCGAACCCCCCGCCTCGAGCGAATCGAGCGCCGCGCGAATCTTCCGGGTGTCGTTGGTCGGATGCAGCACCAGTCCGGCGGCGCCCGCATAGACCACGATCGACACGCGGTCGTGCGGCGTGAGCTCGCCGGCGAGCTTCGACATCGCCGCCTTGACCAGCGGCAGCTTGTCGGGGCTGTTCATCGAGCCCGACACGTCGAGCAGGAACACGAGGTTGGCCGGCGGGCGCTCGGCGCGTGGCAGGTCGTAGCCGCGCAGACCGATCCGCAGCAGGCGGGTGTTCGGGTTCCATGGCGTGCGCGCGACGTCGGTGGTGACCGAGAACGGCACCGTGCGGTCGTCGGGCGCGCCGTAGTCGTAGCGGAAGTAGTTGACGAGCTCCTCGGTCCGGACCGCGTCGCGCGGGGGCAGGTTGCCGAGCGTAAGGAAGCGGCGGACGTTGGCGTAGGCACCGGTGTCGACATCGACCGAGAAGGTCGAAACCGGCTCGGTCGCGGTTACATGGACCGGCGACACGTCCTGTCCGTCGTAGCGCTCGTTGCCCGGGTCCGTCGGCACCTGGATCGGCGGGACGTAGGCATAGCGGCTCTGTTGCACGGCGAATTGCGGCAGCTTGTTGAGGTTGGCCTCGATCTGTGCCGGGCTCGATTGCTCGAGCAGCCCTTGGTCGACCCTTACCGCGCCCGTCCGCGCAGCTGGAGCCGGAGGCGGCGGTGGCGGTGGCGGAGGGGGAGGCGGGGCCGGGGGTGGCGGCAGCGGGGCTTGCGCGATGGTCTCGTGGTCGCTCGACGACGAGGCGCAGGCGACGGCCAGCACACTCAACCCGGCAACGGCAGCGATTGTGATGGCACGCATCGGCTTGTCTCCCCAGGCTTGCTTGGCGCCTGGCGAAGCTCGGTCGAGGGCCGTGAACTGCGACTGAATGCCTCAGCGGGGCGACGAGTCGCTTTCGGGCGGCAGCTCGTCAGGCTCGTCCTCGGTGACCTTGCGCTTGAACAGCACGCGGTCCTCGGGGCCAAAGCCGCGGGTCCAGATCAGCCAGCTGTACACCCCCAGCAG
>DATDLP010000211.1:0-2300 GCA_036519255.1 Croceibacterium sp. | reverse complement strand
ATTTGCCAGCGATCGGCCCAGGCGGCTGGTGTGGGCACCTTTTCCGACAGCGTCAGCACCCCGACGCGCTTGCTGCCGCGGATCTGCTCCTCGTTCGGGCCCGGCTCCGACAACTTGGTCAGGCCCAGCGCCTTGCCGATCCCGAGCGGGTCGATGCCGTATTCGGCCGGCAGCACGAAGCCGACCACCGCGATCCCGGCGGCGGCAAGCGCCGCGACCGAGCCGATCAGCAGCTTCTTGCGCGAGGGGGCGGGTGGAGTGGAGGCAGTGGGATTGGTCATGACGTGAAGTATCCTGTCAGCTGGTAGCCCATGAGAACGAAGCCCCCGGCCATCAGCGCGAGGTTGGCATAAAAGGCGCCCGGGGCAAACGTGCGCGTCGCGCGCCAGAGATTGAGCAGCGTGACGACCACGGTCAGCACCAGCACCTGGCCGAGCTCGACCCCCAGGTTGAACGAGAGCAGGTTCACCACCAGCCCGTCGTCGGACAGCCCGAGGTCGCGCACCTTGGTGGCGAGGCCGAGCCCGTGGAACAGGCCGAAGCCGAACACCGCGAACCTGGTGTTGATCGCCACGCCGAGCTTCCTGAAGCCGCCGAGGTTCTCGAACGCCTTGTAGACCACCGAGAAGCCGATGATCGCGTCGACGATGTACGAGTTGGCGCCGGTATCCATCAGCACGCCGCCCAGCAGCGTGAGCGAGTGGCCGATCGTGAACATGGTCACGTAAACCACCACGTCGCGCAGCTTGTAGAGGAAGAAAATCACCCCGATCAGGAACAGGATGTGGTCGATCCCGGTGACCATGTGCTTGGCGCCGAGGTAGAGGAACGCACCCGGCGCCGGCCCCTCGATCCGCGCCACCGCGGCGCGGTCGGCCTGCGAGATGTCATGCGCGAACGCGGCGACGCTCTCGAGGAACAGCGCGAGCAGCAGCGCTGCGCCGATCCAGAACAGGAGACGCGCTCCACCGTTCCGGGAGGCCACCGTCTTCATGGGTGCAGATCCGATCGCGCCTGCAAACCTCAGCCTGCCTGCTCGGCTTCGGGCCCGGTGGTCGCCGGGTAGACCTGGTGGCAGGCGGTGCAGACGTTGTAGATCGTCCCGCCGACCTCGAACACCTTGTCGGTGCTCTTCTCGTCGGCCGCCTGCTCGGCAAGCTTGCTCACGTCGACCAGCGACTTGGCGAACTGCACCCAGTCCTCGCCGCGGCCTTCGGCATAGCCGGGCGTCTGCAGGAGCAGGCCGAGCTCGCCGAGCTTCGTCGCCGCGTCGCGGGTCTTCTTCCAGTCGGCGTCGGTCTGCGGGAAGATGTCGTGATCGCCGGTTTCGTCGCTGATGAACTGGACCGATTCCCAGTAGATCTCGGCGGTCGGCTGCACGTCCTGCGCCATCAGCTGCTGTGCGGTCTTCTCCGGAGGGGCGGCGCCCTGGCTGCAGCCGCCGAGCAGCGCTGCCGTTGTGGCGGCGGCTGCGATCAATCCGATCCTGGTCATCCTCTGGTGTCCTTCCTGTGCGCTTGTCGCCGCGCCTTATCACCTCGCGACAGTGGCCGCGAGCTGCGCGCTTGCCGAGTAAATTACGGTAACAGGCCCGGTTACGCGCGGTTACAGGCGGCGCGCCGGCCCGCCTGATGCTTAGCATTCAAATTGACAATGTCCGAAACTTGTCGGCCGCGTAAATCTCCGGTAAAGGCGCGCCGGCATAAGGCCAGATTGACTGCGGTCCGGTTTCACGGGGACCGCGCGGACGGATTGAAAGGGTGAATTGCGGATGGCACGATTCGATTCGAAGTTCGGGACCAGGGTGGTGCTCGGCGCGCTTGGGCTGGCGCTGGTCGCGGCTCCGGTGGCGAGTGCTTTCGCCACCGCCGAAGGTGCCGCCGCGGTGCTCAGCGAGGAGCAGGTGACCAAGGGCCGCCAGCTGTTCACCGACAACGGCTGCAACGCCTGCCACACGCTGGCCGACGCCAACGCCGCGGGTGCGATCGGCCCGTCGTTCGACGGCAACCCCAACCTCGACAAGGGTCACGCGATCGGCGTGATCACCAACGGGCAGGGCCCGATGCCAAGCTTCAGCTGGCTCGGCGAGCAGGACATCGACCTGATCGCCGCGTACATCGTGCAGGTGAAGAAGTAGGTTCGCTTCCCCTCCCGCTTGCGGGAGGGGTTAGGGGGGGGTGAGTGGGCCGTCGTGGCCCACCCCCGACCCCGCCCGCAAGCGGGAGGGGAGACAATTCCCCCCGGCGCGCGCCTGCGGCGCGGTGCGGCTGTTCGGCCCAACCTGCGCGAAATAATTTGTC
>DATDLP010000210.1:0-3398 GCA_036519255.1 Croceibacterium sp. | reverse complement strand
CCTCGAGGCGGATCGGCGCGCCTTCGCTGGCCGCGGGCGGTAGACGGTCGACCAGCGCTTGCTCGCCGCCGGGGAACTGCGCGGTGGCGCGGCGGCTGCCGGCGGTGCGGGAGATCAGGATCGCGTCCTCGACCTGGCCCGCGGTCAGCTCGCCAGGCCACTGGACGCGCGCTTCGACGATGTGGTCGCCAACAAGCCGGATCGCGCGTTGCTCGCCGATCCCTTCCTCGACGTACCAGATCATCCTGGCCCGTCAGCCAACGGAAAACCCGGCGCTCTTGAGCAGCGCGCGCGTCTCGAACAGCGGCAGGCCGACGACGCCCGAGTGGCTGCCCGCGATCCATGCGATCAGCCCTTCGGCGCTGCCCTGGATCGCGTAGCCGCCGGCCTTGCCGTGCCATTCGCCGCCGGCGAGATACGCGCGGATTTCCTGGTCGGAGAGGCTCTTGAAGCGTACCTGCGTCTCGCTCAGCCGTTCGCGCAGCGTGCCGTCGGGCGCGCGCAGCGCGACCGCCGAGAGCACGCGGTGGCGCCGGCCCGACATCAGCTCAAGGCAGGCACGGGCGGTCGCCTCGTCCTCGGCCTTGGGCAGGATGCGGCGGCCGACCGCGACCACGGTGTCGCCGGCCAGCACGTGCGCGGTCGAATCCGCGCCGGCCTGCGCCTTCTCGCGCGCCATGCGCACGGCATAGTCGCGCGGCAGCTCGCCCTTGCGCGGCGTCTCGTCGATATCGGCGTGGACCACGCGCGTCGGCTCGAGCCCAAGCCGCACGAGCAGCTCGCGCCGTCGCGGACTGGCCGATGCGAGGATCAGAGAGGGCGCGGTCACGCCCCGAGCACTTACTGCGGCCCCGGGCCGCCCCGGCCGGGCATGAAGCGGTAGGTGATGCGCGCCTTGGTCAGGTCGTACGGCGTAAGCTCGCACAGCACCTCGTCGCCGACCAGCACGCGGATGCGGTTCTTGCGCATCCGGCCAGCGGTATGGCCGAGCACCTCATGGCCGTTTTCGAGCTCCACCCGGAACATCGCATTAGGCAGCAGTTCCACCACCTTGCCGCGCATCTCGAGGAGTTCTTCTTTGGCCATGCAGTCTCGCTATCCTTCGCGGGAGTTCAGTCTTGGGCGCGCGCCATAGCGGCGGTCGCGGAAAAAGGGAAGCCTAGCGGACGCATGGTCGAAAGCGTTAGAGCGCCGATACAACTGCGACACTTTATTACCCCAATCGGCTTGCCTGTTCATCTCGTGGCAGCAAAGAGCCCGCCACGGGGACGGGTGAGTTTGACCGAGGGATCACGAGTTGCGCAACGTTCCTGCCACCAGCCTGCTGGCGCTTGCCGTCGCGCTTCAATTCGTCGTTCCCGCAGCGGCGCAGGATGCGCCGGTACCCGCACCCGCCGAGGCCCCGGCCGACACCGCCGACCAGCCTGTCGACGAGACCGAGATCGTCGTTTCGGCTGAATCGCTGCGCGGTGCGGTCGATGCGCCGCAGCCGCCGGTGCTCGAGCTCAACGAAGAGGACATCGCAGCTTACGGCGCGAGCTCGCTCGCCGAGCTGATGCAGGCGCTGGCGCCGCAGACCGGCAGCTCGGGCGGCCGCGGCGGCGGGTTCCCGGTCATGCTGGTCAACGGCGTGCGCATCTCGAGCTTCCGCGAGATCCGCTCGTACCCGCCCGAGGCGATCGAGAAGGTCGAGGTGTTCCCCGAGGAAGTGGCGCAGCGCTACGGCTATTCCCCCGACCAGCGCGTGGTGAACATCATCCTCAAGCGCAACTTCTCGAGCCGCGAGGTCGAGGTCGAGTACGGCCAGCCGTGGGAAGGCGGCTATTCGACCAACGGGCTCGAGGCTACCTACCTGCAGTTGCTCGGCCAGGGACGGCTCAACTTCAACCTCGGGCTCGACGACACAAGCCTGCTGACCGAGGCCGAGCGCGGCATCGAGCAGACCAATGCGCCGACTTATGCGACCGATCCCGATCCGGCCGAGTTCCGCAGCCTGATCAGCGACTCCGCCGAGATCGAAGCGACCGGCAATTTCACCACCCGGATCGGTGGTGGTGGCTCGTCGCTCAGCCTCAATGCCACGTTCGAGCGCAACGACGGGCTGCGGTACCAGGGGCTCGACACGGTCACGCTGACTCCTCCCGGCGGCACCGCCGACGATAGCGTGCTGCGGACCTTCGGTGAGGATGATCCGCTGACGGTCGACTCGCGCACCGACACCTATTCGTTCGGCACGGCGCTCAACACCTCGATCGGCGACTGGCAGATCACCGGCACCGCCGACGGCAGCCTCGCCGATTCCCGCACGCTGACGCAGAAGCGTGCCGATGCCGCGGATATCCAGGCGCTGCAGGACGCGGCGGCCGCGGGCACGCTGCCGATCGACGCGCCCTTGCCCGATCTGCCCGATGCCGGGTTCGACCGCGCCGACAGCCGCAACACCAGCCTGAGCGCGCTCGTTACCGCCAACGGCCGGCCGCTGCTGCTGCCGGCGGGCGAGGTCTCGGTCACGCTCGACGGCGGCTACAGCTTCACCGGGATCGACAGCGAGGACACGCGCAATCCCGGGCTCCAGACCTCGCTCGACCGCGGCGATCTTTCGGCCGGGATCAACATCGGCATCCCGATCGCCAGCCGGCGCGAGGAGCATTGGGCCGCGATCGGCGATCTCACCTTCAACCTGCAGGCGGGGGTCGACCACCTGTCGGACTTCGGCACGCTGACCGACGTGACGCTCGGGCTCAACTGGGGCGTGACCGAGCGGCTGGTGCTCGGCGCGAGCTACATCATGCGCGACGCGGCGCCGTCGCTCGGCCAGCTCGGCGCGCCGGAAATCGCCACGCAGAACGTGCCGGTCTACGACATCTCGCGCAGCGAGACGGTGCTTGCGACGGTGATCAGCGGCGGCAATCCCGATCTGCCCGCGCAGAGCCAGAACGACTGGCGCGTGAGCCTGAACTGGGAGCTTCCCGGCTTCTGGTCGGCGATCCAGCAGGGCCGCTTCAACGTCGAGTACAGCAACAACAGCGCCGAGGACGTCGCAGCGAGCTTCCCCTCGCTTACACCGACGATCGAAGCCGCGTTCCCCGACCGGGTGACGCGCGACGCGACTGGCCGGCTGCTGTCGATTGACCAGCGGCCGGTCAGCTTCGCGCAGCAGAAGTCGCAGCGGCTCGGTTTCAACCTCAACTTCAGCGGGCCGTTCGGCAAACCGCGCGCGCAGGCACAGCAGAACAACCCGCTCGCCGCGGCGTTCGGCGGCCGGCCCGGGGGGCAGGCTCCGGCGGGACAGGGTACCCCGGTTGCCGGCGCGGCGCCTGGCGGTGCTCCTGGCGCGGGCGGTCCTGGCGGGTTCAACCCGCAAGTGTTCGAGCAGCTGCGCACCCGCTTCTGCTCCC
>DATDLP010000209.1:0-7895 GCA_036519255.1 Croceibacterium sp. | reverse complement strand
CTTCATCGACGGGATGACCGTGCCCGAGGCCAAGCAGGCGGTGATCGGCCGGGCCGAAAGCGAAGGCTGGGGCGAGGGCAAGACCGTGTGGCGCCTGCGCGACTGGGGCGTCAGCCGCCAGCGCTACTGGGGCACGCCGATCCCGTTCATCCATTGCAGCGCGTGCGGCGTGGTCCCGGTGCCGAAGGACCAGTTGCCGGTCGTGCTGCCCGAGGACGTCGACTTCGCCACCCCGGGCAACCCGCTGGTGCGCCACCCGACCTGGAAGCACGTCGCCTGCCCGCAATGCGGCGGTGCGGCCGAGCGCGAGACCGACACGCTCGATACCTTCGTCAACTCGAGCTGGTACTTCCTGCGCTTCGCCAGCCAGCCGGCCGACAAGCCGTTCGACAAGGCCGAAGTCGCGCAGTGGCTACCGGTCGAGCAGTACATCGGCGGGATCGAGCACGCGATCCTGCACTTGCTCTACGCCCGCTTCTGGACCCGCGCGCTGGCGCATGTCGGACTGGTCGACGTGAAGGAGCCGTTCGCCAGCCTGTTCACGCAGGGCATGGTGACCCACGAGACCTACCGCAGCACCGGCAACGACCCGCGCTGGCTCGCGCCCGAGGAAGTCGAGCTGCGCGGTCGCGAGGCGGTCGAGAAGGACACCGGGCTGCCGGTCGAGATCGGCCGCGTGGTCAAGATGTCCAAGTCGAAGAAGAACGTGGTCGACCCGGACGAGATCGTCGCCAGCTACGGCGCCGACGCGGTGCGCTGGTTCATGCTGTCCGACAGCCCGCCCGAGCGCGACCTGCCGTGGTCCGAGAGCGGCATCGAAGGCTGCGGCCGTTTCGTGCAGCGCCTGTGGCGGCTGTTCGGCGAGTTCGATGCAGGTGCGGCCGGCGAGGACAAGCCGCTCGCGCGCAAGACCCACCAGGCGATCGCTGCGGTCGGCGCGGACATCGAGGCGCTGGCGTTCAACAAGGCCGTCGCGCGAATCTACGAGCTGACCAGCGCCGCCGAGAAGGCTGCGCCTTCGGCCGACCGCAGCGCGGCGATCCGCGCGCTCTTGCTGCTCGCCGCACCGATGATGCCGCACCTGGCCGAGGAAGCCTGGGCCGCGATGGGCCAGCCGGGCCTCGTCGCTGACGCGCCGTGGCCCGAGGTCGATCCGGCGCTGTTGGTCGAGGACGAGGTCACCGTCGCAGTGCAGGTCCAGGGCAAGCTGCGCGACACGCTGACCGCGCCCAAGGGCCTGCCGAAGGACGAGCTCGAGGCGCTTGCGCTCGCCAGCGAGAAGGTCCAGCGTTTCCTCGACGGTGCGCAAGTCCGCAAGGTGATCGTGGTGCCCGACAGGCTGGTCAATATCGTGACATGAGGGCGCTGGCTGCTCCGTTGGCATTGGGCGCGCTGCTCGCGACGCTCGCGGGCTGCGGGCTCGAGCCGATGTACGCGGGCGGCGGCAGCGGCGCGGTCGCGCAAGGGCTCGCGACGATCGACGTGCCGCCGATCGAGGGCAAGGCCGGCTGGCTCGTGCGCAACGCCCTGCAGGAGCGGCTTGGGCAGAGCGGCACTACCGACGCCACGCCGCGCTACCGGCTCGACGTGCTGCTCGACGACGATCTAGAAGGCCTCGGCCTGCTGACCGGCGAGACGATCGGCCGCGAACGCCGCACTTTGCGCGCGCGCTACCAGCTGGTCGACCTGTCGACTGGGCGCATCGTGGTCGATGCCACGGCCGGCTCCGACGCGGGCATCGACGTGGTCTCGTCCGAATTCGCCACCATCGCCGCCGAGCAGACCGCGCTCGAGAACCTCTCACGCGAGGTGGCCGACCGCATCGTCACCCGGCTGACCGTGGCGCTACGCGAGCAGGCGTGAAGGCGACCCAGCGCGACTTCGCGACCGTAGCGCCGCGCGCCGCGCAGCAGGCCCGGATCGCGTTCTTTTGCGGCCCCGACGAAGCTGGTGCCTCGGCCGCTGCCGACAAGCTCGTCGCGATGCTGCCCGATCCTGGCGAGCGGGTCGAGCTGTCGGGCGGCGAGTTGCGCTCCGACCCGGTCAAGCTCGGTGACGAAGCGCGTTCGACTTCGCTGTTCGGCGGCATGCGCCACATCCTCGTGCGCGCGAGCGGCGATGAGGCGCACGACGCGGTCGAGAACCTGCTCGGGCTGATCGACGCGGGCGAAGGCAACGGGGCTTGCCCGGTGCTGATCGTCGCCTCGTCGGCGACCGACAAGGCGCGCACCGCCAAGCTGCTCGAGAAGCGCGGCGACGCGCTGGTGGCGATGTTCCACCCGCCCGACCTCGGCACCGTGACCGGCGAGGTGCGACGGATGGCCGCGGCGGCCGGCCTCAGGCTCGGCGGCGACCTCGCCGAGCGGATCGCCCGCTCGGCCGGGCTCGACGTGCGCCTCGCGCAGTCCGAGGTGACCAAGCTCGCGCTCTACCTCGACGCCTCGCCGCAGGCACCGCGCACCGCCGACGAGAAGGCGCTCGACGAGATCGGCGCGCGGACCGAGGAGGACGGCTTCATGCCGCTGGTCAACGTCGTGCTGTCGGGCGAGACCGGCCGGCTCTCGTCCGAGCTCAGGCGCATGCGCGAGGTTTCGCTCAACCCGGTGGCGGTGCTGCTCGCGCTCGAGCGCCGCACCGCGCAGCTGGCGCAGCTCGCAGCCAAGCTCGGCCCCGGCCGCAAGATCGCCGACCTGCTCGAGAGCGAGCGCGTGTTCTGGCGCGATCGCAAGGATCTCGGCGATCAGCTCGCGCGCTGGCGCGGGCGGCACCTTGAACGGCTGGTGCAGCGGCTCGCCGAGCTGCACCGTTCGCTGCTCGCCAACAGCCAGGCCGCCGAGCTGCTGCTGGCGCAGGAGCTCGCGCTGATCGCCCGCCAGGCCTCCGCCGCCCGCCGCTGAGCGGGGTTGTCGTCCGCCCCTCGCGCGTCCATCTGGCAGGCGATGCCGGAAACCCGCTTTCACCCGCTGTCCGACGGCCGGCAAATCGCCTTCCGTCACGCGCCCGGAGCCGGCCCGGCTGTGGTGTTCCTGCCCGGCTACATGTCCGACATGGCGGGGGGCAAGGCGAGCGCGGTGATGGACTGGTCGGTCGCGCATGGCCGCGAATGCCTGCTGCTCGACTACTCGGGCTGCGGCGAAAGCCCCGGCAGCTTCGCCGACGGCACGCTGAGTCGCTGGTCAGAGGAGGTCGTCGCGCTGATCGACCGTTGTGTCGCCGGCCCTGTGGTGCTGGTCGGCTCGTCGATGGGCGGCTGGCTGGCGCTGCTGGCCGCCCGCGCGCTCGGCGCGCGCGTGGCCGGCCTCGTCGGCATCGCCGCCGCGCCCGACTTCACCGACTGGGGTTGCTCCGCCGCGGACAAGGAGCGGCTCGCGGTCGGCTGTACGGTGTACGAGGACAACCCCTACGGTCCCGAGCCCACCCCGATCCACCCCGGGTTCTGGGCCGACGGCCAGGCGCAGCGTCTGCTTGGCGGCGCCATCGCGCTCGATTGCCCGGTGCGGCTGCTGCACGGCCAGGACGACGATGTGGTGCCGCCCGATCTCGCGCTGCGGCTGGCGCGCGCGCTGCGTTCACAGGACGTGCAGGTCACGCTGGTCAAGGGCGGCGACCATCGTCTCTCGCGCGAGAGCGATATCGCCCTGCTGCTGCGCACCGTCGCGGCGCTGACCGAAGGCAACCCCGAGTGATCTTCGCCTCGTTCCTTCTCATGCTCGCGCAGGACGGCGCGGCTCCGCCCGCGCTGCCGCCGCTGCCGCAGCGCACCGTTGCCGACGACCGGCTGGCGATCTGCCTCGAGCGCGCGCGAACCGATCCCACAACCGCGATCGTCCAGGCCAGTGCCTGGGCCGGTGAAGCGAGCGGCGCCGACGCGAGCTTTCCGCAGCAGTGCCTCGGCTTCGCCTACGCCATGCTGCTGCGCTGGGAGGCCGCGGAGCGCGCGTTCCTCGCCGCGCGCGAGGCGGCCACCGACTCCTTCCGCCGCGCCCGGCTCGCCACCATGGCCGCCAATGCGGCGCTGGCGCAGGAGCGCGCGGCCGACGCGCTCGTCTCGCTAGACCTCGCGGGCAACGACGCTGCGGCGGCGGCCGACGACGGCCTGCGGGCGATGGTCGAAGTGGACCGATCGCGGGCGCTGGTGATCCAGGGCCTCGAGGCGGAGGCCGAAGCGACGCTCGCCGCCGCGCGCACACTCGATGCGCAGAGCCCGTTCGCCTGGCTGCTCTCGGCCACGCTGGCGCGGCGGCTGGGCAAGCTCGACGAGGCGCAGAACTTCATCGAAACCGCCGCGGCGCTTTCTCCCGATTATCCCGAGGTCGGCCTCGAAGCCGGAGTGATCGCGATGCTCGCTGGGCGGCAGGACGCCGCGGAAGCGAGCTGGCGCTCGGTGATCGAGCTCGCGCCCAATAGCGAGGCCGCGGCGAGCGCCCGCTCCTACCTCGCGCAGGCCGCCGCGCTGTCCGCCGAGGAGCCGGCCACGCAATGATCCCGCTGTCGGTCCTCGACCTCGTACCGATCCGCGAGGGCAGCGGTGTTGCCGAGGCCCTGCAGGAGGCCGGCAAGCTCGCGGCCACGGCGGAAGCAGCCGGGTACAAGCGGTTCTGGGTGGCCGAGCACCACGGCACGCTCGGCGTCGCCGGCGGCGCCACCTCGGTCGTGCTCGCGCATGTCGGCCACGCGACCTCGACCATTCGCATCGGCGCGGGCGGGATCATGCTGCCCAACCACAATCCGTTCGTGATCGCCGAGCAGTTCGGCACGCTCGACGGCCTGTTTCCCGGCCGGATCGATCTCGGGCTCGGCCGTGCGCCCGGGGCCGCGGGGATCATCGGCCAGGCGCTGCGCAAGAACCTGCACCAGGCTTCGGAATACTTCCCGCAGGACGTGGTCGAGCTGCGCGCGCTGCTGACCGGCGACATCGACCTGCCGGTCGTCGCCACGCCCGGGCTTGGCGCGCAGATCGAGCTGTGGATGCTCGGCTCGAGCCTGTTTGGCGCGCAGCTCGCCGCGCGGCTCGGGCTGCCCTATGCGTTCGCCAGCCACTTCGCGCCCGACCACCTCGACGCCGCGCTCGCCGCCTATCGCAGCCAGTTCCGCCCTTCGGCCGCGCTCGACCGGCCGCATGCGATGGCGGCGATGACCGTGATCGCCGGCGAGACCGACGAGGAGGCCGAGCTGCTCGCCTCGAGCCACGAGCAGGCGTTCGTGCGCCTGCGCAGCGGCGATCCGGGCAAGCTCCCGCCGCCGCTGCCTGGCTACCGCGACACGCTGCCCGAAAGCGCGCGGGCGATGCTCGAGCATCTCGGCCAGGCGTGGGCGGTCGGCGCGCCCGAGACCGTGCGGCGCCGCGTCGCCCGGTTCGTGGAACGCACGGGGGCCGACGAGATCGTCGTCTCGGGCCCGACTTACGATCCCGCTGCCCGGCGGCGCTCGCTCGAGCTGATCGCGCAAGCGGTTTCATAGGATACTAGATTGGGGGTGCCCGCGCCCCCTGGTTCGCTGTAAGGGCCGCACAGGAACGAGCGCTGCCGGCCGGACGTTTGCACCGGCGGACAGGGCCGACGGGAGACTGGCTGATGGCGACGGCGCGACGGCAGGACGAAGGTTCGGCGGGCTTGTCCGCGGCGGAGCGCAAGCTTGCCAAGGCGCTGGGCGAACGAATCGCCGGTTCGCTGCTGCCCGGCGAGGAGCTCCCTGCCGCGCAGCTCGATGAGGCCTCCGCGTTCCTGGTCGAGGCCGCGCGCGAGCGGACGGGGGACGAGGCCGCGGTGCTGGTGCGCTCGGCGCTCGGCGACCGGCGCTGCACGCGCATCGCGGTGATCAACCGCGACATGCCGTTCCTGGTCGATTCGATCGCCGCGACGGTCGCTGCGAAGGGCCTGTCGATCGACCTGCTGGTCCATCCGGTGGTTTCCGCGCAGCGCGACGCCGACGGCCGCCTGACCGCGCTGCCCGCCCAGGCTGGCGCGGAGGCCGGGGCGGAATCGATGATCTACCTCGAGACCGAGCGGGCCGACGCGAAGGAGCGCCGCGAACTCGAGCAGGAGCTGGCCGAGACGCTCGCCGACGTGCGCACCGCGGTGGCCGACTGGCCGAAGATGCGCGCGCTGATCGCCGAGGACGCCGACCATGTGTCGGATCATGAGGGCGCGGCACTGCTGCGCTGGCTCGGCGGCGGCATGTTGACCCTGCTCGGCCACGTGACCGTCCGCCGGGACGGGACGCAGAGCCAGCGGCTCGGCATTGGCCGCCGCGGCGCGCGCGTGCTGGTGGCCGACGAGACGATCGAGCGCGCGTTCGACTGGTTCGAGGCTAAACGCGGCGAGGCGCCGCTGATCGTCAAGGCCAACCGCATCGCGCGGGTCCACCGTCGCGTGCCACTCGATCTGTTCGTCGTGCCGCTGGTCGAGGACGGAAAGCTCGCGGCGCTGTCGATCCACGGCGGGATGTGGACCAGCGCTGGCCTGTCGACCAAGCCCGAGCACGTGCCCGTCCTGCGCCGCCACCTCGCCGAGATCGGCGCGCGGTTCGGCTTCGCGCCCGGCAGCCACGACGCCAAGGCGCTGGTCCACGCGCTCACGGTGTTGCCGCACGATCTCGTGATCGGCTTCTCGAGCGAGGACCTCGCGCGCGTGACCACCGCGATGATGGCGCTGGTCGACCGCCCGCGGCCGCGCGTCGCGTTCGTCGAGGCACCGCTCAAGCGGCACCTGTTCGCCTTCGTCTGGCTGCCGCGCGACCAGATGTCGACTGCGGTCCGGTTGCAGATCCAGCACCTGCTCGAAAGCGCCTCGGGCGCCGAGACGCTCGACTGGAGCTTGGAGATCGAGGGCAGCAACCTCGCGATGCTACGCTACGTGCTCGACGCGCGGATGCAGGCGCGCGCGCCCGACGTCGCGGCGGTCGACGCCCAGCTGCAGGAGATGCTGCGCGGCTGGACCGACGCGGTCGAGGCGGCGCTCGCCACCGGGGGCGAGGCGAGCCGCGCCGCCGCGCTCGCCGCGCGCTATGCCGAGGCCTTCCCGCAGGGCTACCGCACCGCTTACGGCGCTGCCGAGGCCGCGCGCGACATCGCGCGCATGCGCCAGCTCGCCGGCGGCGAGATCGACCGCCCACTCGGGCGCGACGCACGGCTTTATCGCCTGGCCGACGACCCGTCCGGCGAGGTGCGGCTCAAGATCTACCAGCTCGGCGGCTCGATGCCGCTGTCCGACGCGGTCCCGGCGCTCGAGAACTTCGGTTTCCGGGTGCTGGCCGAAGTGCCGACCGAGCTCGGCGGGGCCGAGCCGGGCACGATTCACGACTTCCGCCTGGCCTTGCCGCGCGGCGAGGAGGCCGGGCCGCTGCTCGCGCGCGCCGACGCGATCGAGCCGGCGATCGGCGCGGTGATCAACGCGCGGGCCGAGGACGACGTCTTCAACCGCCTGATCGTCGCCAGCGGGCTCACCGCGCAGGAGGCGGACTGGTTGCGTGCGCTCTACCGCTACCTGCGCCAGACCAGCATCGCGTTCACGATCTACACCGTGGTCGACGCGCTGCACCGCGCCCCCGCGGTGACGCGCGCGCTGGTCGACCTGTTCCGCGCGCGCCACGATCCGCTGGTCTCCGGCGACCGGGCCGGCGCGCAAGTGGATGCCTTCGACGCGGCGCGAATAGACGAAGATCTCGCGCCACGGCACCGGCTTGGGCAGGCCCGGGACGAGCGCCGAATCGAGCTTCATCGCCAGCGCGTCGGTGCCTGCGGGGGCGAAGGCGTTGGTCCGCAGGATCGCCCCGATCGTCGCCCAGTAAAGCCGCAGCAGCCGGTCGTCGTTGATCGCCGCGACGCCGGCGAGCCCGGTGCGGATCGCCTCGTCGGCCGCGGTGCTCGCCGCGGCGCGGTCGCCAGCGAACAGCGG
>DATDLP010000208.1:0-6846 GCA_036519255.1 Croceibacterium sp. | reverse complement strand
CGCACCAAGTTCGAGCTCAACAAGGCACGCGACCGGGCACACATCCTGCTCGGCCTCGTGGTCGCCGTCTCGCATCTCGACGAGGTCGTGGCGATGATCCGCGGCTCGTCCAACCCGGCCGAAGCACGCAGCCGCCTGCTGGCCAAGGAATGGCCGGTCGGCGACATCGCGCCCTATCTGGCGCTGGTCGAGGCGGTCGAGCCCGATCTGGGCGCGTCGGAGGGTACATACCGCCTGTCGGAAGTCCAGGTGAAGGCGATCCTCGACCTCAGGCTGCACCGCCTGACCGCGCTCGGCCGCGACGAGATCGGCGACGAGCTCAAGGAACTCGCGCTCAGGATCACCGAGTACCTTGCGATCCTCGGCGACCGGCGCAGGCTGTACGAAGTCATGCGCGAGGAACTGGTCGCGATCCGCGAGGCCTATGCCACGCCGCGCGTGTCCGAGATCGCCCCCGCGTGGGACGGGATCGAGGACGAGGATCTGATCGAGCGCGGCGAGATGGTCGTGACGGTCACGCTCGACGGCTACATCAAGCGCACCCCGCTCTCGACCTTTCGCGCGCAAAACCGCGGCGGCAAGGGCCGCGCCGGCATGGCGACCAAGGAAGAGGACGCGGTCTCCGAGATGTTCGTCACCTCGACGCACAACCCGGTGCTGTTCTTCTCGACCGCGGGCAAGGTCTACCGGCTCAAGGTGTGGCGCCTGCCCGAAGGCGGTCCGGCCACCAGAGGCCGGCCGATCGTCAACCTGCTGCCGGCGCTCGACCAGGGCGAGACCATCGCCGCGGTGCTCCCGTTGCCCGAGGACGAGGACACCTGGGGCGCGCTCTCGGTGGTGTTCGCCACCGCCAAAGGCAACGCGCGGCGCAACAGCATGGATGCGTTCGCCAACATCCCGTCGAACGGGAAATACGCGATGCGCTTCGAGGACGACAGCGAGGACCGGCTGATCGGGGTGGCATTGCTCGATTCCGGCGACGACGTTCTGCTCGCCAGCCGCCAGGGCAAGGCGATCCGCTTCGCCGGCGACGACATCCGCGAATTCCAGAGCCGTACTTCGACCGGCGTGCGCGCGATGAGCCTCAAGCCCGAAGACGAGGTGGTTTCGCTCTCGATCCTCCACCGCGTCGGCGTGAAGGACCAGGACGAGCGCGAGGACTACTTGCGCTTCGCGCCGTGGAAGGCGGAGAAGGAAGGCGAGCCGCAGATGACCGGCGAGCGCTTCGCCGAACTGGCGGGACGCGAGCAGTTCATCCTCACGGTCTGCGCCAACGGCTACGGCAAGCTCAGCTCGGCCTACGAATACCGCCGCACCGGGCGCGGCGGCCAGGGCATCACCAATATCGACAACATCGGCCGCAACGGCCCGGTGGTGGCGAGCTTCACCGCGACCACCGCCGACCAGCTGATGCTGGTGACCGACCAGGCCAAGCTGATCCGCATCGGGCTCGACTCGCTGCGCGTGATCGGCCGCGGCTCGGCCGGCGTGCGGCTGTTCAATGTCGCGGACAACGAGCACATCGTCAGCGCGGTGCGGCTCGACGAGCAGGAAGAGCCCGAGAACGAAGCCGAGGAAGCGATCGTCGAGGAGATCGTCGGCCGCGGCAGCGAGGAAACACCGCCCGAACCGACTCCGGACCGGGACGAAGGTACCGGCGAGGCCGAAGAGTAATCGCTCTTCGGCCTTGACCCTCACGCGGCGTCAGGGACTATCGAGTCGTCCTGCGGAAGGACGACGACATGAGCAGGTACACCGTCAAGCAGCTGGCCAGGCTCTCCGGGGTCTCGGTGCGCACGCTGCACCACTACGACGAGATCGGCTTGCTCAGGCCGGCGTTCATCGGCGAGAACCGCTATCGCTACTACGGGCGAGAGGAGCTGCTGCGCCTGCAGGACATCCTGTTCCATCGCGAGCTGGGCGTGCCCTTGCAGGAGATCGGCGAACTGCTCGCGCGCGACGGGCGTGACCGGGTGGCGATCCTGTCGCGGCACCGCGCGTTGCTGGCCGGCCGGATCGAAAGCTCTCGCCAGCTCCTGCGCACGATCGACCGCACGATCGCGCAGCTCAACGGAGAAGGAACGATGGACGACCAGGATCTCTACCACGGCTTCGCGCCGGCGAAGCAGGCCGAATACGAGGAGTGGCTGGTAGACAACTACGGCGGCGAGGCGATGCGCGAGCGGATCGAGACCGGCAAGCAGCAGTGGTTCAAGGCCGGGCCCGAAGCGATGCAGGCGGCGCTCGCCTCGGGCGAAGCGGCCGAAAGGGCCTTGGCCGAACAGTTCGCCGGCGGGACCGGGGCGGATTCCACCGGGCTCGACCCGCTGCTCGACCGCCACCGCGCGTGGGTGTCGCAGATGTGGGGCCGCGAATGTCCGCGCGAGGGCTATGGCGGCATGGCCGACATGTATCTCGCGCATCCGGATTTCCGCACGCACTTCGACAAGCACGGCGAGGGGTTCACCGACTGGCTGACCACCGCGATGAAGGCTTACGCGGCCCGTCGTGCCAGCTAGTTGTTGACCACGATCCTCAGCTCGGGGTCGCGTTTGCGCAGCGTCTGCGCGACCCCGATGGCGATCAGCAGCTGGCCGAGGTAGTAGATCGGCCAGACGAGATATTGCGGCACCGGGCTGCCCTCGAGCGGGCCCATCTCGGCGAACAGCAGCACGTCGGACAGCACGAACAGCACCGCGCCCGAGCCGACGCGGTATCGCGGGAACACGCTCGCCCAGGCTCCCGCCGCCATCGCCCCGAGCGCGAGCGCGTAGATCGCCACGCTCGGCGCCGAAGCGCGGTCCGCCGGCAGAAGCCAGCCGATCAAAGGGGTGAGCAGCAGCAGCGCGACCACGGTCCATTTCTGGCTCACCGTCAGAGCGGGCCGCCGGTTGCGCAGGTACACCCCGAGCGCGAGCACGTGATAGAGGAAGAACAGCAGCCCGCCGATCATGCGGTCGACCTCGATCGCCATGTCGCCGAGCGAGGCCGCCCCGAACGCCCACGCCATGAGCCGCGCGTCGGGGCTCGAATGGCGCAGCCACAGGTAGACCGCGAGCAAGGCCACGGCCGATCCCTTGAGCGGGATCAGGTACGTCTCGGGCCACGGCCCCGCGCGCAAGTAGTAGAACGCCAGCGCCGCGGCGACGCTGGCGAAGATCAGCGGACGTTTCTCGGCGAGGGCGCGGCGCGACATGGTGCAAGGCGTAGCGCGGCACGCTAGCCGCGCAAGGTCTCCATCTGCCAAATATCGGGATAGACCTGCACGAACCCGTTCGGCGCCGTTTCGAGCACCGCCTCGTATCCCGTCGTCGGCGAGCTGTACCAGTAGCGGTCCTCGGCGATGCGGCGGTAGCGTTGCGGCAACCGGGTCAGCGAAGCCTCGCCGATATCGAACCAGACGGCATCAATCGCAGCTTCCTGTCCGATCCCCAGCGCTGCGTGGCGCAGCTGCTGGAAGTTGGTTGCTGGCGTGAAGCCGAAGTCGAGATGTACGAGGTCGTCCAGGCCCCGCGCCGCCTTTCCGTCGAGCGTCCAGGCCAAACCTTGCCGCTCGACCTCGTGGTAGATGACCATCCCCGAGCGGTGGCCTTCGACGAAAGCACGGATGGTCGCAAAGTCCGCCGCCAGCTCGACGCGGTAGCGGACCCCGGTCGGCCCGTTCTCGTCGAACACCGCGTAGCCGTCGAGCACCCAGCCGAACGGCGCGCGGTACAAGCGGGCGACGTCGTGTCCGGGTCGGTCGATACGGCGCCAGAAGGCGTGGATGACGTCGTCCATGCAATTCCGTGTGAGGCGTTCGACTTACCAAATGCGCGACTAGGCGATATGGGCGCCCGATGCACGAGGTTCACATCATCGGCGGCGGCCTGGCCGGAAGCGAGGCGGCGTGGCAACTGGCCCGGCGCGGCTTCAAGGTGCGGCTGTCGGAAATGCGCGGCGGCGGCGGGACCACCCCGGCGCACCAGGGCGACGGACTGGCCGAGCTGGTCTGCTCCAACAGCTTCCGTTCGGACGATGACGAGAAGAACGCGGTCGGGCTGCTGCACCACGAGATGCGCCGGCTCGACTCGCTGGTCATGCGCGCCGGTGAGGTTGCGCGCGTGCCGGCCGGCTCGGCGATGGCGGTCGACCGCGACGTGTTCAGCGCCGAAGTGCAGCGCGAGCTCGCGGCGCTGCCCAATCTCGAGGTGGTGCGCGAGAAGGTCGACGTCCTGCCCGAGGCGGGCCTGACGATCGTCGCCACCGGCCCGCTCACCGCCGCGACGCTGGCCGAGAGCATCGGCCAGGCGACCGGCGCCGACAGCCTCGCGTTCTTCGACGCGATCGCCCCGATCGTGCATCGCGACAGCATCGACATGGATGTCTGCTGGATGGCGGCCCGCTGGGACAAGGGCGGCAAGGACTACATCAATTGCCCGATGACCAGGGAACAATACCTCGCGTTCCACCAGGGCCTGCTCGACGGCGAGAAGGGCGAGTTCAAGGAGTGGGAGGAGAACACGCCCTACTTCGAGGGCTGCATGCCGATCGAGGTCATGGCCGAGCGCGGCATCGACACCTTGCGCTTCGGGCCGATGAAGCCGGTCGGGCTCGACAATCCGCACTGGGCAACACCCGAGCACCCCAACGGCCGCTGGGCTTACGCAGTGGTGCAGTTGCGGCAGGACAACAAGCTCGGGACGCTGTGGAACATGGTCGGGTTCCAGACCAAGCTCAAGCACGCCGAGCAGGTGCGGCTGTTCCGCACGATCCCGGGGCTCGAGAACGCCGAGTTCGCCCGGCTCGGCGGACTGCACCGCAACACCTTCCTCAATTCGCCGACGCTGCTCGACCGGCAGTTGCGGCTGAAGAGCGCGCCGCACGTGCGTTTCGCCGGTCAGATCACGGGGTGCGAGGGGTACGTCGAAAGCTCGGCGGTGGGTCTGCTCGCAGGAATGATGGCGGCGGCCGAACTGGGCGGGCGCGAGTGGACCTCCCCGCCCCGCACCACCGCGATGGGCGCGCTGCTGGCGCACATCACCGGCGACGCGGAGGCGGAGAGCTACCAGCCGATGAACGTCAACTTCGGGCTGTTTCCGCCGCTGCCCGACGTGAAGAAGAAGCAGCGCAAGGAAGCCTACACCGAGCGCGCGAAGGCCGACTTCGGTGAATGGTTGGCAGGGGCCGAGGGCGTGCCCGCGTAGCCCCGGCGATGTCCGTCGCCCGGCGGCCGGGCGACACCGTGTCACCCACTGCCCGACACTGCGTTGCTCATTGATTCCAACTTGTTGGCACACAAAAGAGGCTATTCCGGCAGGGTGACACATTGCGGAATTCGACCACGAAAGTGCCTCTGCCGACGGCGCAGGAGCCGCAGCAGGGGCCCAACGCCTAAGCACGACTCGACGATGTCAAAGAGCCGGACAAGGCTGGCACATCGGACCCTGTGTAGGAAAGTTGTTTTTGGTTTGTTCCCGCAGTCGCGCCGACGCATCGATCGATCGAGGTGCGAAGCCCATTGAAGCTCGCTAGCAACGGCAAGCCGGCGTCGCGGCCGGCTGCGGCGCGGTGGTGGCGAATTCCTGCTGGTTGAGCTCGCGGTCGCCGTTGGCGTCGGCTTGGTCGAACCGGTCCACGGTGGCGACCGCCCACTCCTCGAACGTCAGCAGGTTGTTGCCGTCGGCGTCGAGGTCGCGGAACGCGTCGGTGCGGGTAGAAAGCATCTCGTCGCGCGTGATGCGCCGGTCGCGATTGCGGTCGTAGCGGAAGAACCGCCGCTCCTCGCGCGACAACTCGCTGGCCTCGGGCGGCGCGGGGCCCTGGAGCCCGGCAACGTCGGCGCTCGGCAACCCTTCGGGCGGTATCGCGGCCGGCGCCGGCGGCGGTGCGCCGCGTTCGACCTCGGCCCGCCCCTGCAGCCAGAACAGGCCAATGGCGACGAGCAGAAGCGCGAGAATGCCACCGAGCACGATGCGGTTCACGGGCACGTCTCCCCCTCCCCCACGGGCAAGCCAACTTACCGCCCGGCCAGGCCGATCCGCAAGGCCAGAAGCATGCTGCGCGGCCCGGCGAGCAGGTCGCCCCCGCCTCGCGCCAGCGCCGCGGCACCCAGCGCGGCCAGCACCGCGAGCGGGCGCAACGATGCGGACAACCGCGGCGGGGCGCCGAGGCTGCGACCGTAGTCCACCACCAGGTCCCGCTCGGCGCCGGCGGAAATGTTCGCCGCGAGGTCGGCCAGGGCCCAGATCCGCCCGGCCGCGGCGGCGTCGCTCTCGGCGGCAACTCCGTGCTCGTGCGCGAGGCAGGCAAACGCACGGCCACGGGCATCGACGAACTCCGCAATCACGTGCGAGTCCAGATCGTCGGCGAGCAGCGCCTCCCAGCCTGAGGGAAGCGCCGCCAGCGGAGCGGGCTCGCGCCAGCCGCGCAGCAGGTCGAGCACCGGCTCGCCGGCGGGCCATTCGCCCGGCGGCCGTTCGAGCGTGTCGCGCCACCAGGCGAGGCGCAATTGCGTGGCGATCGGCTCGCGCCGCCCGCGCACAACGTCGGCCAGGCGCGCATCGAGCGCGAGCAGCGCGAAAGTTGCCGGGCGGCTACGGGCAGACGCGTAGCTCAGTGCAAGCCGTTGAGGTGCGGGAAGAATCTCGATCGGCGGGGCAACGCCGGGCTGGCCTGCGATCACTCGGTCCTCCGTGTCCGGCGGGCAGGTGCCCGACCTATATCGTGCATAACCAACTCTTAACCCAAACCCTTGAGTGTTTGCTCACCACAACTCCCTAAGACCGAATCGAGGTCGACTATCCTGGGGCAAGGCGATGCTTGATAATAGACGCCAGAACCTGCCGGAAACCGGTAGCGGTATCC
>DATDLP010000207.1:0-2833 GCA_036519255.1 Croceibacterium sp. | reverse complement strand
CCCACGCTGTTCTTCGTGTGCAGCTTCCTCGTCCAGGCGGCGACGGCTTCTGCGCTGGGCGCTACTGCCGCGGCGAGCCAGGCGCTGGTGCTGCCGAGGATGCGCGGCACCGCGACCGCGGTGTTCTTCCTCGGCCCGGCGCTGATCGGTCTCGCGTTCGGACCGTTCAGCGCCGGCCTTGTATCCGAGCTTACCGGCAGCCTCGGGACCGGGGTGATCGCCAACCTGGCACTCGTGCCGGCAGGGCTCGCCGCGCTCGCCGTCGCCTTCCGCCGCTATGCCGGCGCTGAAAGCTCGCGCCTCGATCGCGCCGCGGCGAGCGGCGAGCCGTTTACGTCCGCGTAAGCACGCCGCAGGCGATGCGGCCCCCCGAATTGCCCGAGGGATCGGTGCGGTAGTCGTCCGCGCCGGCATGGATCACCACGGCCGTGCCGTCGGCGTCGAACAACTGCGCGAGCACCTCGTCGCGGGAGCCAGGCAAGGTCACGCTGACCGTACCCGCCCCGTTGCTGCCGGCGGTCAGGTTGGGAATGTCGCCGAGGTGCGATCCGGCAGGATTGGCCGATCCGTGCTGCCGCCCGCCCGGGTTGAGATGACCGCCGGCCGAGGTGAACTCGGGCGCCTCGCAGGAGCCCGTGGTGTGGAGATGCACGCCGTGCACCCCGGGTGATATGCCGAGGGCTGCGATCGAGATGTTGACCTCGTTGCCGCTCGCGAGAAGCTGAGCGTTGCCTGCCGGGAGGCCGCTCGCCAGCTTCAGCGTTGCCTGACCGAGCCTTGCGGTCGGCTGCTCGTCGACGGTCTGGCAGCCGGCAAGCGCCGCGGCGAGGGGCAGGGCGGCGGCTAGGATTCTTTTCATGCGGGCGATCTCTCTGTTCGTTCATCGGTTCTAACGAAAGAGCCCGTCAAAGGCTCCGCGTCAGCCGCCGGGCAAAATGCCGCCTGCGATCAGAATGTCCACCAGTTCGGCAATGGCCGCGCGCGCCTCGTTGTCGACGGTCGTGCCGCCGGCCGGCGCCGCGGGCGGCGCGGGGCGATGCCAGGTGCCGAAGAAGCGAAGGTCCTGGCCGTTCGTGCGATCGAGCACGTGCATCCCGTCGCGCGGCGTCACGAACAGCCACGCGCCGGCCTGGTACGAAGCCAACCGACCCGCATGGTCCTCCCACGCGCCCGTCGGCGCCGCGCCCACCAGCCAGCACTCGCCCTCTGCAGGATCTGCGGGCGGATCGTCGGCCTCACCTTCGATGGCCGGGTGCAGCAGGGCGTCGGTCAGCGCGTGCGCCTCGTTGACGAAGAACTCCTTCTGCGATTGCCCCGCGAACAGCAGCGGGATTCCGTACCGCGGGCTGGCGGAGGTGAACGCGATCGGATCGGGCATGGGAATTCCTCTCAGGCAATGACGGTCAGCAACAGCGGATCGGACACGGCAAAGCTGCCGACCTGGCGCACCCACAGCAGCTTTCCGGAATGCGCGGCCGCGAGCGCCGCGAGCTGCGCCGGCGCAAGCTCGAGGCGCGGCTCGCCCGCCTGCCAGACGAGATCGGGCCCGTCGGGCGGGCCGAGCCCGATGAGGTAGGCCTCGGCCTGCTCGTTGAGCGGAAGCTCGATCCCGTCTGGCCACGCCCATGCGCCTCGCGCGCGCCGCGTCCAGTCGAGCACCAGCCCGTCTTCGGGCGTCGTTCGGCAGCGCGGATGCACCGGCGTCAACGGCCGCAAGGTCAGGCCCGGATTGAGGATCCCCGCGCTCACCGGCTCGCTGTCGGCCAGCCCGATCGCCACCAAGTCGGCGGCAGGGCCGATCTTGGCCGGATCGATCGCCACCGGCCGCTCGTCGAGCAGCACGAACGGTGCCGCCGCCGGATGCCCGGCCTGCGCCGCGGCTTCGGTGCCGCCACGCCCTCGGAGCAGGCCGCTGAGCCGCCACGCACCGCCGCCGAGCGCCAGGGCCTGGGCGAACTGCACCGTCTCGCCTCCGATCAGCGCGCGGTTGGCGCCGTTGGCGAGGGCCTCGGCCGCGGCGTCGGTCAGTTCGAAATCCTCCGAGACGAGCTCGATCTCGACCGTCGCGTCGATCTCCAGCCGCATCGCGGGCGACGGCGGGAGCGGTGTCGTGGTATGCCCGATCGCGCTGCGCCGGCTTCCGGTGCTCCCGAGCGGAACCAGCTCGCCCGCGTGGTCCGCGAACAGCGCAGCCCCGGTCCAGCCGGCCGTGATCGAGGAAGCCGCAGCCAGCACGCGCCGCATGGTACCCTCGCCGGTCCCATCCCACGGCGCCTCGAAGGCGACCAGCGCCGTCGGTGTGGCGACGAGGTCGGGCGCGGCCATTGCCCGCCCCGCATCGGCCGGGCTCGTCCGCCCGGGCCCACGTGGCAGGCGGCGCAGCTCGAGCTCCACCCCGTGCTCGCGCCATTCCCAGCTCTCGATCCGCCAGACTCCGTCGCGTCCGGGCGCGCGCACGACCTGTCCCGCGGCCAGCGCGGGGTCGAGCTCGGCCACTCGCCACGCGAGCGTCTCCCGCGCCCAGCCGGCCCGCTCCGCGGCACCGTTCGCCAGTCCGCGCGCGGTCGCCGCATCGAGCGCGCCGGGAAATCCCAGCAGCCGGCCGCGGCCCGGGCGAGCACGCCCGTCCGCGCGCTGGAGACCGGCCTGATAGTCGCGCGCCGTGTCGTAATAGTGCAGCGCGTCGGGTATCTCGCGCGCGTCGGCTTGGCGCCGGCTGGCGCGTCCCGCCACACCGCCGAAGCTCTCGTCGTCGCGGTCCACCGCTGCCTCGGGCAATTCGGCATGCTCGGCGGGCATCGTGTCCGCCGCGCGAATCGCCAGGTGCTCGCCG
>DATDLP010000206.1:0-9127 GCA_036519255.1 Croceibacterium sp. | reverse complement strand
CGGACTGTTATTCGGGGCGCTGATTGGCGGGCGGATGGCCGACCTCACCGGACGCAGGCCTGTCCTCGTCAGTTCGCTTCTGGTGCTGGGCGTGTTCAGCATGGGCAGCGCGCTGGCACCCGATCTGCCGATGCTTCTCGTGATGCGCTTTCTCGCCGGGCTCGGCCTCGGCGGCGCGCTGCCGAACATTCTCGCGATGGTCAACGAGAGCGGTCGAGCGGATAGCGGTGCCACGCGGGTCACGATGCTCGGCTCGGCCATGCCATTCGGCGGGGCATTTCTCGGCCTGCTAACCGTCATTCTGCCCGACCTTTCGTGGCAGGCGATGTTCTGGCTCGGAGGCCTGGCGCCGATCCTGGTCGCCGTGGGTTGCCAATTGCTGCTCCCGCGCTTTCGCGTCATCGAGACCGGGCGGCCTCGCGCGCCTGTCGGGTTCGCCCTGTTCGGTGAGGAGCGCGGCGTTCCGACACTCCTGTTGTGGGTCACCACGCTGTGCGTTGCGATTTCCGTGGCGATGATGATCAACTGGCTGCCGTCGTTGATGATGACCCGCGGTTTCGGCCAAGCCGCGACCGGCCGCATCGTCATGATGCTCACGCTCGGCGGTGCGGCGAGCGGCTTCGTGTTCGGCATGCTTGCGCAGCGTCTGCCGGCGAGGCGGGTCCACGCCTTCGCCTGGGCCGGAATGATCACAAGCGTGCTGCTGATGGTGTGGAGCGCGAGAGCGGAGGCCGGAGCGGCAGCAGCGTCGTTCGGGCTCGGCTTTTTCCTGAGCGGCGGCCAGTTCCTGCTCTATGGCCTCGCGACCGCTCTCTATCCGCAGGCAATGCGTGGCACGGGCACGGGCTTTGCAGTAGGCGCGGGCCGGTTTGGCGCCGTGCTGGGTCCTTTGCTTGCGGGTGCGCTGCTCGCGCGAAGCGGTAACGCCGACTACGCGGTACTGTCCCTGCTTCCGCTGCTGGTTTTTTCGTTCGCTACGGTCCTTGGCCTGTACAGATCACGAACTCCCACGCCAGCGCCGATGGTGACGGAAGCAACCCCCATCACTTCTCCCTAAATCACGCGTGGATTGCTAGGATCGTGTCCCGTTCCCATAGAGCGAGGATCGGCAAAATCGACGTTGAAGATGGAGTGAACGGCTTTGTGGGTCGCTCTTCACCCGGAGCGTCCCACTCAACTTCCTGCGGAATCAACTCGTCCAGCGTGTGTCCAACGTCCCGCCTGCTACTCCGCAGGCGGCTCGCCGCCCCTTCACGCCGTCCCCGGTGCGGGCTCCTTCTGCGCGACCGCCGCGGCTGCCTTCGCCGCGGTCACCGCCTTGCCGGCGCCGCTGACGCCGCGCACCAGCGTGAGCAGCGGCGGATGAATCGTCGCCTGCACGGTCGCGTCGTCGAACAGCGAGCTGACGCCGAACTCGTTGTTGTAGGCGGTGGTGTGCTGGAACAGGATTTCCTTCTCCAGCGTCGCGCTGTCGGTGATCTGGCCGTATTCGCGCGGCCCGGTGAACAGCGCGTTGTTGTTGGGCGCGACGAAGGGGTTGGCCGATCCGCCGGCGAGCGTCTCGGCAACCGTGCGCAGCGCCGCGATCTCGGCGCTCATCTCGACGTCGGTGTAGTACATGCCCGAGAACCAGGTGCTGATCGTGGTGGTGATCTGGGCGAGGCCCGGCGCGGTGCTGCCGGGCGCCCAGGCGTTGGGCACGAGGTCGTGCGCGTTGTACTGGTTGGCGTTCCACATCTGGTAGCCGCCGCTGCCCTGGACCACCGGATAGGCGGTGGCGAACGCGGTGGCGAAGGCGGCGTCGGCGGTGGTCGGCCCCGCGGTCGGGAAGGTGTAGACGTTGGCCCAGCCGCTGCCCGTGGTCCCGCCGGGATAGAGCGCGTAGGCGAGCAGCGGGGTCAGCCCGCCGCCGAGGCTGTGGCCGCAGAACACCAGGCTGTCGGAGCTGCTCGCGGCGCCGCTCAGGAAATCGGCCAGCGAGGTGCCGCTCGCGCCGAGGCTCAGCAGCGCCTGCAGCCCGGCGTAGTTGCCGACGGTGACGTTGCCCGCGTTGCCGCCCGGTAGCGGCACCATGTAGCCGGGCACCGCGGCGAGATCCTCGAAGAACACGTTGTAGGGCGAGCGCGGATTGGTCGCCGAGACGGGCACGACGTAAAAGTTCTGCGTGCTGTTGTAGCAGACCGCCGCGGCCTGGTCGGAGAAGGTGCTGAACGGCGCCTGCCAGACGACCGGCCCCCACGCGATCTGCCAGTCGTCGCCGTTGTTGAAGTCGGGATTGCCGAGCAGGTCCTGCAATTGCGCCTGGAGATAGCTCTCCAGCGTCGCCGAATCACCCGTCTGCGTCGCCGCCGCGCAGATTTTGATCGCCAGGCAATAGACTTGCTGTTGAATTGTCGTGCAAACGGACATGGCCGGCCTCCTTCTGCCAAAGAGGCGAACAGAGGCTGGCAAATTTATTGATGATTCACGCAGAGTCTAGGCAGTAAATCGTTAACATTTCAGATTTTCATTAAAGGGCTAATTTGTGTCCGTTGCGTGAAACTTCGATGAATCGGCCGGGAATTGTCGGTGACGCCGAGCGGCCCGCGGGCGGCGGGCCGGCCGGAGCGACAGCCGGGATCGCCCTCCACTCGCCGTCGGGCGGTACCAGCGGGGCGGCGCGACGGGGCCTTCGCCGCTGGGTGCGCGTCCAAGCCCCGTTGCAATCAATCACAATTTGTCCCGGCACGCGTCGGATCGCCGCTTGGCAAACCGGCCTCTCCGTTGCACACACCGGTCAAAGAACAGAATGCGGGACTCACGGGCCCCGCCTGGGGGATTACCGTCATGCGCATGCCACCTC
Organism: Croceibacterium sp.; assembly: GCA_036519255.1. Classification (GTDB taxonomy): domain Bacteria; phylum Pseudomonadota; class Alphaproteobacteria; order Sphingomonadales; family Sphingomonadaceae; genus Croceibacterium_A. The sequence goes on along the minus strand of DATDLP010000206.1, from coordinate 6,285 downwards.
GCCGGCACCTTCTTTCGCTGCTTCTTCCCGCGGCGCTCCTGCTCGGGGCGGGGGCGGACGCTGTGGCTCAGGACAATCACGCGCACGAGCATGCCGCGGCCGCGGCCGACGCGCCGCGTGCAGCGGTCAGGACGGGACGCTGGTCCGATGCCGCCACCTGGCCCGACAGGAGGGTGCCGCGCGAAGGCGACACGGTTACGATCGGCCGCGACATGCACGTGGTGCTCGACGTCGATCCGCCCGCGCTGCGCAGCCTGACGATCGACGGCAAGCTCAGCTTTGCGGACGACCGCGACATCGGGCTGGAGACCGAGTGGATCTATCTGCGCGGCGGCGAGCTGCAGGTCGGCAGCGAGGCCAGCCCGTACAGGCACGACGCGACGATCACGCTGACCAACACGGTTCCCGACGAGAACATCAACACCATGGGCGATCGCGGGATCATGCTCATGGGCGGCACGCTGAGCCTGCACGGCGACCGCGAGCACACCTGGACCAAGCTCGCGCAGACCGCCGCGGCCGGCAGCACGCAGATCGCGGTGCTGGACGCCAGCGGCTGGCGGGCAGGCGACGAGATCGTGCTCGCCTCGACCGACTTCGATCCGCGGCAGGCGGAGCGGCGCACCGTCACCGCCATCAGGGGAAACACGATCACGCTCGATCGCGCCCTCGACTACATGCACTTCGGTGAAGTGACCTTCGGGGTCGACGAGCGCGGCGAGGTCGGACTGCTGACGCGCAACATCCGCATCCGGGCTTCGGACGACGCGGAGACCTCGTACTTCGGCGGCCACATCATGGCGATGTCGGGGTCCAGGGTGCAGGTCTCGGGCGTCGAGCTGTCGCGCATGGGACAGCACCTGACCCTCGCGCGCTACCCGATGCACTGGCACCTGATCGGCGAAGGCCAGGGCCAGTACATCAGGAACTCGGCGATCCACGACACCTACAGCCGCTGCGTGACCGTGCATGGCACCAACAACGTGCAGGTCGAGAACAACGTGACCTTCAACACCGTGGGCCATTGCTTCTTCCTCGAGGACGCGGTGGAGACGGGTAACCAGTTCGTTCGCAACCTGGGGATCATGACCAAGTGTCATCCGACCCAGCCGTGCGAGCCGACGCACCTCGGCCCGGCCGGATTGGCATCGTCGGCTGCGGGGCGGGGTGCCGCCGGCCAGAGCTCCAAGACCGTCCTGATCCCGTCGGACAACACGGCATCGACGTTCTGGATCACCAACCCCGACAACGTGTATCGCGACAACGTGGCAGCCGGTTCCGACATGGTCGGGTTCTGGTTCGCCCTGCCCGAGCATCCGACCGGGCAGTTCGAAGGCACCGACGTCAGCAAGAACACCTGGCCGCGCCGGACGGCGGTGCGCGAGTTCAGCGGCAACACCGCCCACTCGAACTTCGACGGGCTGATGTTCGACCGCGGCCCGCGGCCCGACGGCACGTTCAGCGTCGGCGGCAGCAACTATCATCTTGCCTTTGCCGATCCGGCCGATCCGAACAGCGAGCCCAAGGGATCGGTGTTCGCGAATTTCACCGGCTACAAGAACCGGCATGGTGCTGTGTGGGGCCGCGGCGAGCTGCACCTGTTCACCAACCTGCGGGTGGCCGACAACGCGGTCGGCTTCACCCATGCGGCCTCTGCGGTGGGTCGCGCGCCCTATACCTCGAAGGTCGTCGACTCGGTGTTCGTGGGCGAATCCGCCAACATCGGTAACCCGCGTACCCCGCAGGAAGTGGCCTACGGCCGCAGCATGCCGAACGACCTCGTCGATTTCCCGATCCGCGGCTACGAATACTACGACATGCGGCACGACGTGGAGAACACAACGTTCGTCAACTTCGTGCCCAACGAAACGCGCGATGCCGGTGCGCTCTCCTACCTGATGTACACCAGCTTCGGGATGAGCTCCGAGAACGCGATCGAGGGCGCGCAGTTCGTCAACGCCAAGCGGGTGAGCTTCCCGCCGGTTGTGCGCCGGTGGGCCTCCGATTTCGGCCGGCAGAATGCCTGGCGGGGTGCGGCGATCCATGACCGGGACGGCTCGGTCGGCGGTGTCCCCAATTCGTACATCGTTCTCGACAACGGCATCGCCTCCGACGAGCAGGCTTGCGAGATCAAGCCGGAATGGGGTGCAGCCGTGTGTCGGGGCGATTTCGGGCACTTCGGCCTCGGTGGCAATTTCGGCTTCGGCGGCGGCGCGATCACCGATCCGGTCATGCTCAGCCGCAACGGCCGGCGGTGGGAATACACCGGTCAGACCACGATCCGCAGCGGCGCCGAGGTGCGGGTCGAGACCAGCCGGAAGGACCTGTCGCTGACCTTGCGGGAAATGGACGACCGCTCGTGGGTGATCTTCGAGCTTCCGGGCTTCAGCGCCGCTGCGGGGGGCGCGGCGCAGTCCAGCCTGGCCGCGCTGCGCGACGCCGGCGAGACCTCGTGGTTCAGCGACAACGGCACGCTGTGGGTCAAGCTCGTGGTCGACAACTCCGCTGGCGCGAATGTCCAGATCGGCACCCCCGGTGTCGGCGTGAGCACGGTCGGCACCGGTCCTGGCGGCGCGTTCGATGCGGGGGCACGCCTCGAGGTCAGCAGGCAGGTTCAGGTCAGCGCGGCTGCGGCGGGTGAACCCGAACCCCGGCGCCAGTAGGGCGCCGGCAGTGGCGAGTGGCGCGGGGCCGGCGAGTGTGGCCCGTCGCCTGACCGGCTAGTCGCGCGAGCGGGTATCGCAAAGAGTCGGGGTTTCGCTCACAGGTCGGCGCCGTGCGCCCGCAGCGCCTCGGCCACGCGTGACTGCGCCAGCCCGAGCGCATCGCTTTCGCCCATGATCGCGAAGCTGCCGGCCAGGGCGAAGCTGCAGTGGCCGTGGACGGTGGCGATCAGCGAGTGCGCGAGGCGGGCGGCGTCGCGCGCGGGCTCGGTGGGCAGCACGGCGGCGATTTCGGCGGCGATGATGCCGGTCAGGCGGGCGCGGGCGATCGCGAGCGGCTCGGGCATCGGCATGTCCGGGGGCAGGCGGTGCTCGTAGATCGCCGACCAGCGGTTGCGGTTGGCCTCGGCGAACGCGAAGTAGCCGCGCACCAGCGCGCGGATGCGCTCGGCGCCCGCGGCTTGCGCCAGGCTGGCTTCGAGCGATCCGGCCCACAGGCCGAAGGTGCGCGCGTTGATCGCGACCACGAGACCGTCGACGTTGCCGAACACGTGCATGATCGTGCCGACCGAATAGCCGATCCGCTTGGCGACCTCGCGCGCGGAGAAGCGGGCGTAGCCGGCTTCGGCCATGACCTGCTCGCCCGCCGCGACGATCAGCGCCTCGAGCTCTTCGCGCCGGTGGTCGGATCGCCTGCCCATGGAGGCCGCCCTAGCGGTGAAATTGAACAGTGTCTAATTTTTTAATTGCACAATGTTCAATTGCGAGTTAGCGAGCGGCCATCGGGCAGGCCTTGCCCGACCGAAACGTGCTATCGCGCTCGTCCGAGGGGGAAGTTCCGCATGTCCGCGCCCGCATTCTCGCTGCTCGCCAGGCGCCGCTTCGCGCCGCTGTTCGTCGTCCAGTTCCTCGGCGCGTTCAACGACAACCTGCTCAAGTTCGCGCTGCTGTTCCTCGCCAACTTCACGCTCTACCGCGACGACCCCGGGCAGGCCGCGATCCTCGCCACCGCGGCGACCGGGATCTTCATCGCGCCGTACTTCATGTTCTCGGCGCTTGCCGGGCAGATCGCCGACGCGCGCGACAAGGCGTGGCTGGTGCGGCTGGTCAAGGCGGCCGAGGCCGGGATCATGGCGCTCGGGCTGGCCGGGTTCTGGTACGAATCCGTGCCGGTGCTGCTCGTCGCGCTGTTCCTGATGGGCATGCATTCGACGCTGTTCGGGCCGGTCAAATACTCGATCATTCCGCAGCACCTGCACGAGAACGAGCTGATGGGCGGCACCGGGCTGATCGAGGCCGGGACGTTCCTCGCGATCCTCGGCGGGCAGCTGCTCGCCGGGATGATCCCGCCGTGGGAGGCGGGACTGGTCGCGACCGGGCTCGCGGTCCTGGGCTTCCTCGCGGCGCTCGCCGTGCCGCCTGCGCCGCCGACTGCGCCGGGGCTGAAGATCGAGGCCAATGTGTTCGCCAGCACCTGGCACATCCTCAAGGCCGCGCGGCACGGCCCGGGGGTGTGGCTGTCGATTCTGGGCATCAGCTGGTTCTTCGCGGTGGGCGCGGTGCTGCTGTCCGAGTTCGCGCCGCTGGTGGCCAACGTGCTGCAGGCGCGGCAGGAGGTGGCGACGCTGTTCCTGCTGGTGTTCTCGGTCGGCGTCGCGCTCGGCGCGCTGGTGGTCAGCAAGCTGCTCAAGGGCGAGGTCTCGGCGCGCTACGTGCCGGTCTCGGCGCTGCTGATGGCGGCGTTCATGATCGACCTGTGGCTCGCGACGAGCGGCTATCGGCCGGTGGGGACCGAGGTCGGCGTCGCGGAGTTCGTCGCCGGCGCGGGAAGCTGGCGGATCATGCTCGACCTGGTCGGCATCTCGCTCGCCGGCGGCGTGTTCATCGTGCCGCTCTACGCGATCCTGCAGACGCGCAGCCCGCGCGAGGAGCGCTCGCGCACGATCGCCGCCAACAACATCGTCAACGCGGCGGTGGCGGTGCTGGTGGTCGGTGTGGCGGCGGGGCTGCTCGCGGGTGGCGTGAGCGTGCCCGAGCTGATCGGCGCGCTCGGATTCGCGACGCTCGGCGTGGCGCTGGTGTCGTGCTGGCTGCTGCCCGAGACGGTGATCAAGGCGCTGGTACGCGGGTTGCTGCGGCTGTGCTACCGCGTCGAGCTGGTCGGCGGCGAGAACATGCCGCGCGCGGGCGAGCCGGCGGTGGTGGTGGTCAACCACGTCTCGTTCCTCGACGGGTTGCTGCTCGCCGCGTTCCTGCCGGGCAAGCCGACCTTTGCGGTGCACACTCGGATCGCGCGCGCGTGGTGGGTCAAGCCGTTCCTGCGGCTGTTCGACGCGTTCCCGGTCGACCCGACCAATCCGCTTTCGGCCAAGGCGATGGTCAAGGCGGTGCGCGAGGGGCGCACGCTGGTGATCTTCCCCGAAGGACGCATCACCGTGACCGGCGCGCTGATGAAGGTGTTCGACGGGCCGGGCATGGTCGCCGACAAGGCCGACGCGCCGATCATCCCGGTGCGGATCGACGGGGCGCAGTTCACCCCATTCTCGCGGCTGCGCGGCAAGGTGCGGCTGCGGCGCTTCCCCAGGATCCGACTGACGGTTCTGCCGCCGCGGCGGTTCGCGATCGAGGGCGGGCACAGCGCGCGCGCGCGCCGCGCGATTGCCGGCCGGCGGCTGTATGACGAGATGAGCCGGATGATCTTCGACACCTCGGCGACGGGCATGACGCTGTTCGAGGCGCTGCTCGAGGCGCGGGAAATCAACGGCAGCAACGCAGCGGCGGTCGAGGACGTGAAGCGCGAGCCGATGAGCTACGGCCGGCTGGTCACCGCCTCGCTCGCGCTGGCGCGGCCGCTCGGCGCGGCGACGCGGCAGGGCGAGACGGTGGGGCTGCTGTTGCCGAACGTTTCGGGCGTGATCGCGGCGTTCTTCGCGTTGCAGGCCGGCGGGAGGGTGCCGGCGATGCTCAACTACACCGCGGGGCTGGCCAACATTCGCGCGGCGTGCAGCGCGGTCGAGGCGCGCACGATCGTCAGCGCGCGGGCGTTCGTCGAGCAGGCCAAGCTCGGTGAGCTGGTCGCAGCGCTCGAGGCGGACGGGCTGCGGTTCGTGTGGCTCGAGGACCTCGGCGCGCAGATCGGCCGGTGGGCCAGGCTGCGTGCGGCCTGGGCGGCGCGCTCGCCCGGCGGGCGGCATCGGCGGCTCGGCATTTCACCCGATGCGCCGGCGGTGGTGCTGTTCACCAGCGGCTCGGAGGGGCTGCCCAAGGGGGTGGTGCTGACGCACCGCAACCTGCTGGCCAATTGTCGCCAGCTTGCCGCGCGGATCGATTTCAACGCCTCGGATGTGGTGCTCAACGCGCTGCCGGTGTTCCACAGCTTCGGCCTGACCGGCGGCACGCTGCTGCCGATCCTCCACGGGGTTAAGACGCTGCTCTACCCCAGCCCGCTGCATTATCGCATCGTGCCGGCGCTGGCCTATGACGCCAACGCGACGATCCTGTTCGGCACCGATACCTTCCTCGCCGGCTATGCGCGCATGGCGCATGGCTATGACTTCTATTCGGTGCGCTATGTCTTCGCGGGCGCCGAGCGGGTGCGCGAGGAAACGCGGCGCACCTGGGC
>DATDLP010000205.1:0-6580 GCA_036519255.1 Croceibacterium sp. | reverse complement strand
CCATCTCGGGCGCAACGAAGGCGCGAGGCTCGACCTCAAGGAGCCGCGCCCGCCGAAGTTCGATGCCGAGGAGCTTTACGCAATCGTGCCCGAGGATGTGCGTGCGCCCTACGATGTGCACGAGGTCATCGCGCGGATCGTCGACGGCAGCGAGTTCCACGAGTTCAAGGCGCAGTTCGGCGCGACGCTGGTCTGCGGCTTCGCGCATGTCTGGGGCCAGCCGGTGGCAATCCTCGCCAACAACGGCGTGCTGTTCTCCGAATCCGCGCTCAAGGGCGCGCATTTTATCGAGCTCGCCTGCCAGCGCGGCATTCCGCTGCTGTTCCTGCAGAACATCTCGGGCTTCATGGTCGGCGGCAAGTACGAGGCCGAGGGCATCGCCAAGCACGGCGCCAAGCTGGTCACCGCGGTGGCCACGGCGCAAGTGCCCAAGATCACCGTGGTGATCGGCGGCAGCTTCGGCGCCGGCAACTACGGCATGTGCGGCCGCGCCTACTCCCCGCGCTTCCTGTTCACCTGGCCTAATGCGCGCATATCGGTGATGGGCGGCGAGCAGGCGGCCTCGGTGCTGGCGACCGTGCACCGCGACGCGGACACCTGGAGCAAGGACGAGGCCGAGGCCTTCAAGGCGCCGATCCGCGAGAAGTACGAGACCGAGGGCAACCCGTACTACGCGACCGCGCGGCTGTGGGACGACGGGGTGATCGACCCGGCGCAGACGCGCGACGTGCTCGGGCTGGCGCTGGCGGCGTGCCTGGAGGCGCCGATTCCCGAGGTGCCGCGGTTTGGCGTGTTCCGGATGTAGCGATGACGTTCCAGCCACTCGGCTATCGCTTCGAACTGATCTCGACCCTCCCGCTCGCCGAAGCGAAGGGACGGCTTCATGCGAATCGCGCAGGCTGGTTCGACGTCAAGGACGGCCCGCGCGGCTGGATGGTAGGACCCCTGTTTTGCCTTTGGCTCAGCGCTTTCGACAGACACGGCCCAATGGTGTTCGGTGTGATTGGCGAACATCGGCGTGGAACGCGGGTCCGCGGACTGGCGGGATCCGATCTCAACGGCGTGCTGACGTTCACGTTGCTAATCCCGTTGATGGTCTTCCTCGTCCTAACGACGCTGGCGGACGATTCGGCTTCGCCGGCCCTCTTGATGATGCCGGCTGTGGTGCTTCTAGTTGCCGGGGCCCTTGTCTACTGGTCGGCCCACAAGGACCGCCGACAGGCCGAGCGATTGATAGAATTTGTGGAGGATGCGTTGGGCAAGGTCCGCCCGCGTGTCGAACGTCGGTCGACGCGCAGACCGGCGCACGCCTTGCCGATGCAACTGATCGTTTGCGGGGATCAGCAGGACGGAGTGCCAGCCACGGCCGAAGCGATCATTCAGGCGGTCGAGACAGTCCATGACCAAGCTGACGGCTTCCTTATCCTCGTACGATGCGATGAATTCTACATGCAGGTAGCGGTCACCTACGGCGGTTTTGTCCTCGAAAAGCGCGAAGGCAACGAAGCGTCGCACGTTGTGGCGAAGCGGACGAACGGAGAGGCAGCGCCCTTTTCGCCGGACGAGATTTGCGAAGCGCTGCTCGGCTACCTCGAGGGCGTAGCGGACCCGCCTGAAGTTCGTTGGGAGCCCAGTTTCGTGTGAACGCTCCAAATCCTTCCCGAACTGGTCTCGGAGAGAATTTGGAACGGCCTTCAATCCTCCCCGAGCTTGTCTCGGGGAGGATGTGGGAAGGAGAGAAGCCTCGGGTTTGGAGCAATCCCTAGTGGGTACACGCCCGGGAACGCTCACTGGCGAGACCCGTTATATCTCTGAAATGTCGGGAGGCTCGCATTGCGGAGACGCCCGATGGAGCTTCCTCACCTGCTCTACCTGCTGATCGGCGTGGTGGTCGCCGCGGCGGTCCTCGCCGCCCTCACCTGGAACCGGCGGCGCAACCACGCGCTGCGCGATCGGCTCGCCGAGGAGTACGAGCGCGCGCTGCACGGAGACCTGCGCGACCGCTAGGCCGCGCCGCCGCGCTTACACGTCCAGATTCGCCACGTTGAGCGCGTTCTCCTGGATGAAGTCGCGCCGCGGCTCGACCACGTCGCCCATCAGCCGGGTGAAGATCTCGTCGGTCACGTCGGCGTCCTCGACCTTGACCTGCAGCAGCACGCGGTTGTCGGGGTCGAGCGTGGTCTCCCACAGCTGCTCGGCGTTCATCTCGCCGAGACCCTTGTAGCGCGAGATCGCCAGGCCCTTGCGGCCGGTGGCGAGCACCGCCTCGAGCAGCTGGCTCGGCCGGGTGATCGCGCCGTCGGTCGATACGGCCACCACGGGTCGCGCCACGCCTTCCTCCGCCTCGGCGTCCTCGGCGACGGGTTCCGGCTCGGGCTCGGCCTCGGTGGCGCCGCGGGTCAGCCGCGCCGGGTTGGCGTAGGCCTCGGCCTGCTCCTGCGCGAGGCGATGCAGCTTGCGGGCCTCGGCGCTGCCGACGAAGCCGGGCTCGACCAGGTGCGTATCGGTGACCCCGCGCCACTCGCGGGCGAAGGTGATCGTGCCGTCCGCGCCGAGCTCGGCGCGCCATTGCGCCTCGGCATCGCCCATCTGCAGCTGCGCCGCCGCCTTCTCGAGCGCGGTGCGGCGCTGCCCGGTGTCGAGCGCCGGGTCGAGCGCGCCGGCCAGCGCCATCGCCTCGATCACCGCGGTGTCGTACTTGCGCGGCACGAAGCCCATCAGCGCCTTCATCCGCAGCGCATGCTCGACCAGCGCGGCGAGATCGGGCCCGCTGCGCGCGCCGCCGCGTGCCTCGAGCACACGCCCGTGCAGCCCGGCCTCGACCAGGTAGCGGTCGAGCGCGCCCTGGTCCTTGAGGTAGACCTCGCTGCGGCCCTTGCTGACCTTGAACAGCGGCGGCTGGGCGATGAACAGGTGCCCGGCCTTGATGATCTCGGGCATCTGCCGGTGGAAGAACGTCAGCAGCAATGTGCGGATGTGCGCGCCGTCGACGTCGGCGTCGGTCATGATGACGATCTTGTGGTAGCGCAGCTTGTCGAGCGTGAACTCGTCGCGCAGCCCGGTGCCCATCGCCTGGATCAGCGTGCCGACTTCCTTGCTGCCGATGATCCGGTCGAACCGTGCGCGCTCGACGTTGAGGATCTTGCCGCGCAGCGGCAGGATCGCCTGGTACAGGCTGTCGCGCCCGCTCTTGGCCGAGCCGCCGGCGCTGTCGCCCTCGACCAGGAACAGCTCGCTCTTGGCCGGGTCGCGCTCGCGGCAGTCCGATAGCTTGCCGGGCAGCGAGGCGATGCTCATCGCCCCCTTGCGGCTCATCTCGCGCGCCTTGCGCGCGGCCTCGCGCGCAGCGGCGGCGGCGGCGACCTTCTGGATCACCTCCTTGGCCAGCGCGGGATTCTCCTCGAGCCACTCGCTCATCTTGTCGCCCATCAGCGCCTCGAGCGGCTGGCGCACCTCCGAGCTGACCAGCTTGTCCTTGGTCTGCGAGCTGAACTTGGGATCGGGCAGCTTGACCGAGACGATCGCGGTCAGCCCTTCGCGCATGTCCTCGCCCGAAAGCTGCACCTTCTCCTTCTTGAGCAGGCCCGAGCGCTCGGCGTAGCCGTTGAGCGTGCGGGTCAGCGCGGCGCGGAACGCGGCGAGGTGGGTGCCGCCGTCGCGCTGCGGGATGTTGTTGGTGAAGGTGAGGACGTTCTCGTAGTAGCTGTCGTTCCACTCGAGCGCGACGTCGATGCCGATGCCGTCGCGCTCGGCCGAGATCGCTATCGGATCGGGCAGCAGCGCCTGCTTGTTGCGGTCGAGGTAGCGCACGAACGCGCCGATCCCGCCCTCATAGAACAGATCGTGCTCGAGCGGGGTGTCGTGGCGCAAGTCGCGCAGCTTGATGCGCACGCCCGAGTTGAGGAACGCGAGCTCGCGGTAGCGGTGCTCGAGCTTCTCGAAATCGTACTCGGTGACGTTCTTGAAGGTCTCGGTCGAGGCCTGGAAGGTTACCCGGGTGCCCTTCTTGCCCGCCGGTGCGTCGCCGACGACCTCGAGCGGGCCGACCGCGTCGCCGTGGGCGAACTTCATCCAGTGCTCCTGGCCGTCGCGCCAGATCGTCAGCTCGAGCCATTCGCTGAGCGCGTTGACCACCGAGACGCCCACGCCGTGCAGGCCGCCCGATACCTTGTAGGCGTTGTCGTCGCTGGTGTTCTCGAACTTCCCGCCCGCGTGGAGCTGGGTCATGATGACCTCGGCCGCCGACACGCCTTCCTCGGGGTGGATGCCGGTGGGAATCCCGCGCCCGTTGTCCTCGACCGAGACCGAGCCGTCGGGGTTGAGCTCGATCAGCACGAGGTCGCAATGCCCGGCGAGCGCCTCGTCGATCGCGTTGTCGCTGACCTCGAACACCATGTGGTGCAGGCCCGATCCGTCGTCGGTGTCGCCGATGTACATGCCGGGGCGCTTGCGCACCGCGTCGAGGCCCTTGAGAACCTTGATCGAATCGGCGCCGTAAGCGTTGGCGTTGGGCGCGTTGTGCGGGACGTCGTCGGGCGCGGCGGCGGTGGTGTCGTTCATGGCGATTATATAGGGATCGGCGCCCGCAATCCCAAGCTGGAACGGCACATTTTGCACAAGTGCGCCGGGCCGCTATCACGGGGCCGAACGGGCGTAACTCCGGGGGGAATCGGATGAGAAGGGTCGCATGGGCGATGGCCGTCGGCGCGGCGCTGGCGGCAGCGCCGGTCACGGCACAGGAGAGCCGCCATCCGCAGCTCGACGAGCTGATCGCCAAAGCCGAAGCGGCCGATCCGAACGCCGATCCGGCCGTCTATCACGCCAACTTCGTCGCCGCGCTCGAGGAGGCGCGCAAGCACTATCCCGAGGGCAGCCCCGAGATCGCCGAGCGCGAGGCCGGAGTCGCCACCGGCCTCGCCGCGATGCAGAAGCTCGACGAGGCAAGCGCGATCATCGAGCGGGTGATCCCGGTGCTCGAGGCGGCGCAGCCCGCGTTTCGCCAGGCTCTGATGGATGCGCTGAGCCTGCGCGGGTACATCGCGGTGTTCAAGGCCGACCACGACGTCGCGATCGATACCTTCGAGCGCGGTCTTGCCCTCCAGCGCGAGGCGAACGCCGGCAAGCCCGACGCCACGCTCGCCCGCGCGATCGCCAATCTTGCCGCAGCCTATCGCGAGGCCGGGCGGCCCGGCGACGCGCTGCGGCTCAACACCGAGGCGCTGGCGATGGCCAACGCGCTCGACCCGCGCCCGGCGGACGGTGCGATCTGGTACGCCAACCGTGCGGTCTACCTGCGCGAGCTCGGCCGCGACGACGAGGCCGTGGCCGTGGCCTACGAGGGGCTGGCCTACGCCGAGCAGGCGCTGCCCGCCGGCCATCCGGTGCTGGCCAACCTCTACGCCAACCTCGCGATGCTGCAGGTCCGCCAGGGCCGGCCCAACGCGGCGATCCCGCTCGCCCGGCAGGCGTTCGAGCTGGTCGAGAAGGCCGCCGGCGCGCCCAACCAGAACAGTGCGACGATGCGGGTGATCTTCGCCACCGCGCTGGTCCAGGCCGGCCGCTACGAGGAAGGCGCAGCATTCCTCGAGCAGGCGATCCCGGTGATCGACGCGCAGCTCGGCGCGGAGAGCAACCGCGCGCTGCAGGCGCGCGAGGCGCGGGCGCGAACGCTGCTCGCGCTCGGCCGGCTCGACGAGGCGGCCGCGCTGCAGCGCCAGGTGGTGGCGGCGCGCGACGCACGGCTGGCCGCGGTGCACGCGGGGCGGATGGAAGGCCGCATGGTGCTGGCGACGATCGAGCTCGCGCGCGGCGATGCCGCAGCGGCCGAAGCGGCGCTCACCGAGGGGCTGGCACTGCGCGTTGCGGCGATGCCGGCGACGCATCCCGACGTGCTGACCGAGCGCGCGCTGCTGCTCCTGGCGCGCAGCCGGGCCGGCTCGATGGCACCCGACGCGCTGACCGGCGAGGCGCGCACGCTGCTCGCCGCACTCCAGGCCGAAGCCGACCGCAGCGCGACCGGCGCGCTTACGATGGCGGTGCGCTCGGCGTTCGGCTACCTCGCCGAGGTGCTCGCGCGGGCCGGCGATGCCGAAGGGGCGTTCGAGGCGCAGCAGTGGTCCGCGCGCACGAGCGTCGACGACGCGGCGATCGCCGCGCAGATCGCGCGCGCCGAGGCCGCATCCGGGACGGCGGGCGAAACGCTGGGCAAGCGGCGCCAGCTGATCGTCGAGCGCAGCGCCTTGCTCGCTGCGGTCGAAGCGCAGCTGTCCGATCCCAAGGAGGACTTCGAGCTCACGGCCGCCAATGCACGGCTGGCCGAGCTCGACGCGGCGATCGCCACACAGGAAGCCGCGCTCGCGTCCGCGGGCGCGACGCTTCCGCGCTTTGCCGCAGCGACGACCGGCACGCTCCGCGCCCGGCTCGGCGCGGACGAGATGTTCATGCAGGTCAGCGAGCTGCGCGACGGCTATCTGGTCACCGCGCTCTCGCCCGCGGCCAGCTGGCAATACCTCGTTCCGCGCGAGCAGGCGGACATCCGCGCGCTCGCCGCGCGCCTGCGCGCCTCGCTCGATCCCGCGGC
>DATDLP010000204.1:0-6914 GCA_036519255.1 Croceibacterium sp. | reverse complement strand
CCCGAGGTGCAGCAGCACCATCCCCGGCGCGAAGCCCGAAGCCTCGACCGTCAGCGTCGCAGGGTTGAGCCAGGCATAAGTATCGACCGCATCCGCCACCGGCGAGGGCCGCGAGATCATCAGCCGCGCGAAGCTCTCGTCCTCGGCGATCTGCGGCCGGCCCTGCTGCGCGGCGAGCGTCAGGTGCCCGCGCTCGCGGTTCCACTCAAGGTCCTGCACATGCGCGGCCCCGCCCGTGGTGCCGCCGAGACCGAAGGCCTTCGGCCCGGCCAGCAGCCACATCGGGAGGCCGTTGACGTCCATCAGCAGACCTCCGGCACCACCGGCACGGCGATGCCGCCCGTGCCGTCGTCGAAGTCGCTGCCGTCGCCGCCGAGGCGGGTGTCGGCGCTGTCGCCCACGCTCACGCTGAGCATCGCCAGCTCGGGCAATTGCCACGGCCGCAGCCGCAACTGCGCGCGCCCGCCGGCATCCTCGGGCACCGGCTTCCACTTGCGCCCGCTCGTGGCACGCGTGAACAGCCGCACCGGGGCGACCGAGCGGATGCCCGGAATCCGCGCGATCGCGGTTTCGATCAGCCGGTCGTCGACCGTGCGGCCGAGCGTCCAGCCGGACCCGTCCGACCCGCCGGGCGCGAGCGGCCACAGATGCAGCCTTATCGCCTCCTTGACCGCGGCGAGGATCAGGTCGCGCTGCGCCGGATCGATCAGCTCGACCGCCGCGGACACGCCCATCGGCACGTAGTCGGGCGCGATCACGTAGAGCTCGCTGCCGAGCGTGCGGCGCGGATCGAGCCAGGCGTGGACCCGCTCGAGCGTCTCGCGGTCGGCGCGCGGCGCCGGCGCGGCGGTGCCGAACCGCGCGGGGATCACCATCACCGAGACCACGCCCGGGATATTGAAGCGCCGCTGCTGCGGCTTGAACCGCTCCATCACCTCGACCCGCCCGATCGCCACGCCCGGGGTCTGCAGCGCGAGCGACCGCCAGTCGTCGCGCGTCACCGCACGGTCGCCGTGGCGCAGCAGCGAGGGCACGCGCGCCTCGGCCGAAAACAGCGTCTCGGCGTCGATCCCGCCGCTCGTCGCGAGCGGTTGCGACAGCTTGAGCTTCGGCGGCAGCCCGCCACCGGGCGGCGGGTCGACCGCCTTGAGCGTGCCCGGCGGCAGGTTGCCCGCCGCGCCGCCGCCGGTACGGGCGTAAGCCACGTGGATCGCCTTGCCGATCGCCGGAGCGAGGCCGTGCATCCCGTCGCCGAAGCGGATCGTGCCGGCCTCGGGGTCGAGCGCGTAGATCCGCTCGTTGCGCCCGCCCATGTGCACGTCGGGCACCTGGCGCCACGGCACCATGCCCTCCTCTTCCTCGACCTCGATCTGCAGGCTCGCCGGCTCGACGCTGGTCAGTCCGAGCGAGACCTCCTGCCCCGACATCCCGGTGCCCTTGCCGACGTGCTGCCGCCCGAGCGACTTGCGCGCCTCGATCCGCACCGCGTTGATCCCGGCCCAGGCGAACTTGAGCGTGCCCGGCTGCACTTTGCGCGCCGGGCGCAGGCGGATCCAGGTAACGATCCGGGCGGCCACTTGCGGATCGTCGATCCGCGGCGGTACGTTGCCCACGCCTGCGTCTAGCTTCTCGAGCACGTCGTTCTTCGGCGCACCGAAGTCGTCGCCGCCGGGCAGCAGCAGGCGCAAGGTGCCGGGCAGGGTCAGCCCGGCGCTGCGGTCGGCGAGCACTTCGAGCGGCATGAAGGTCGTGCCCGCCGGATCGGGGCCGCAGATCTCCCACCGATGCGGAATCGGCGCGCGCGGGCCGACCGGCGCGAGCGGCGCGGGCATGTCGAATGCAGGTGCGACGCCGACGCTGAGCGCGGCCCGCTCGCCGCTGGCCCCGCCCGCCAGCGCCTCGCGCGCCTGGAGCACCTCGGCTTCGCCCGGCTCCCTGGCGAGAAGCGCGATCCACAGCGTGCTGTCGATCGCCTCGGCAGCGAGGTCGCGCCCTTGCGGCTCGGCCGCGCCGTCGATGAACACCGGCGTTGTGACGTAGGCCGTCGGCCGCGTCGCGAGCCCGTAAAGCTCCTGCAGGTCGGGCAGCAGGCTGGCGAACTGCGCCGCCTCCGCGGCGTTCGTGCGCCGCTTGATGTAGCATTTGCCCTCGACCGGCAGCGCGGTCATTTCCTCGAGCGTCTCGAACGGCGTCGGGCCCTTGAGCGCGTGCCGCGGGGGCAGCGTGGCCGAGGCGTAGGCCGGGTCCTCGTTGAGCACCTGCACCAGCCCGGTCGCCGGCTGCGCCGGCCGCATGCCCTGCCCGAGCAGGCGCAGGAAGCTCAGCCGCTGGCGCTCGGGAATCAGGTTGGCGCGGTAGAGGATCGTGTCCCCGAGCCAGGCGAACAGGTCGATCAGCGTGCGCCCGGGATCGCCGATCCGCGGATCGGTCCATTCGGGCGTATGCGCCGGAATCCGGCGGACGAGATCGGCGACGAGGTCCTCGAAGCTGCGGTCGTCCAGGGCGGGTGGTCGAATGGGCATCAGCCGCCTCCCAGCGGGACTTGAGCGGAAATCCGGCCCGCCACGCCGGTGGCGCGCAGGCGATAGGCGACGGTGATCAGCACGCTGTTGCTGTCGGGCCCTTCGGCCACCGAAATCGCATCGATCATGATGCGCGGCTCGAACGCCTTGAGCTGCTCGCCGATGCGTTCCTCGAGCCCGCTGCGCAGCGCGAGCGTGTTGGGCTGGTGGATCATCTGTTCGAGCCCGACCCCGAACAGCGGTCGCATCAGCTGCTCGCCCGGCGCGGTGCGCAGCACCGCCTCGATCCGCTCGCGCACCGAGGTCGCGAGGTCGGGAAAGCGCAGCCGGCCTTCGGCGTCGGGCAGCGGCAGCAGCGGCCAGCCGATCGGCTCGCCGAACTGGACGCCTGCGGTCGAGGAGAGGACGGGCCCGCTCATGCTACCCTCCCGCCTTCTTCTTCGGGATCGGGATGCAGATCTTGAACCACAGCATCCACTGGAACACTATGTTGAGCAGCCCGAGGAAGATGTGCAGCACGATGAAGGCGCACAGCGTGATGATCGGCAGCGAGAAGCTGCAGATCCACCCGAGCTCCACCCCGCCGCTCGGCTCCTCCTTGTCGATGACCTTGCTCAGGTCGGCCGACATGACCTTGCCGATCTGCGGCGGCACCTCGAACGAGACGTTCGGGTTGATTTTCCGCAGCTGGCGCATCGAGGGCAGCTTGATCTTCACCCCCGGCCCGTCGCCGTCCCACCAGGGCACGATGCGGAACGGCTCGCTGTAGCCGCTCCAGACGATCTTCTCGGGGCAATCGCCATGGCCCTTGAGCCGGATGAAGCCCTTGACGTCGTAGAGCATGGTGTCGCTGTCGAACCGCGGCTCGGGCGGCGAAAGCCGCGCATGCTGCGACGAGAGGCAATCGAGCGCGGCCTTGGTCAGCGCGGCGCCGGTGGCGGCGTCTATCCTCGGCCATTCGAGCGGCATCTTCGGGCTCGGGTCGGGCGAATTGGCCGGCAGGCCGACCATCTGCGGGGTCGCGTCGATCAGCACGCGCATCGCCTCGCGCAGGAAGGTCGCCGCGTCGGTATCCCTGGTCACGCGCCCCTGGCCGTCCCTGGCCAGCGGCAAGCGAATCCCGGCGAACAGCGCCGCCAGCCGCTGCGACGCGGGCGACGGCCCGAACAGGTCGAGCTCGCTCACCGCCTGGTGCAAGAACACCCCTAAGGCCTTCATCTGCCCATCGGCGTCGCCGTTGGGCTTGCGCGGATCGGTCAGCACGTTCCACTTCGCGCTCAGCGTCTCGCCCGGGCGCGGCATCGGCGTCAGCGCGCGCTCGCACAGGTACGACGAGAAGTGCGCGACGATCTCGGCCTTGTCCTCGGCGTCGAGCGCGCCGAAATCGATCGACGGCGCGGGACCTTCGGTGGTCTCCGCGCTGACCACCGGGATCACCCCGAACAAGATCGTCCGCCCGCGGGCCTCGCACACCTCGGGCGGGAGCACGAACAACTGGGTCACGCTCTCGGCCGCGTTGTCGGCTTGGCCCTTGCGCTCGGCGATCGCCTTGCGGATGGCAGCATTGGCCTTGTGCGAGGTGCGCCGCTGCAGCGGATCGGGATCGTAATACGAAGCCTCGTTGGCGCCCTGCCAGCCCGCGATCCGGCCGCCGATCTTCATCCACGACTGGCGGCCACCGCCGGCGCGCCGCCGCACGACGAGCCCCGAGCCGGTGATCTTACGCGGATCGAGCCGCGGCGAGCCCGGGCGGCGGCAGACCGCCTCGAACAGCGCGATCTGCATCCGCTTGTGCAGCGGCAGGCCGAGCTCGAGCACCTGGTCGCCGCCGACCCGGCGGCGGCGCATCGCATCGAGCCGCGCGCGCCAGTCGGGCCGCTTGAGATCGGCTACCAGCGCCTCGAAGAACTTCTGCTCGCTGCTCGTGACGATCAGGTCGACGAACGGCCCGGTCGCGCTCGGATCGAGCAGCTTGCTGCCGAGCGGGCGCAGGATCACGTCGTGATCGAGCGCGGGCGCGACGCGGGCCTCGATCCGCCGCCGTTCGGCAGGGTGCAGGAGCGTCGCGGTCACCATATATTGCCCGCTCCCGGGGTGTAGCTGGCCGAGACCACGCTGCTCGTCGAATGGCTCACGCTCGAGGTCGCGCCGCTGAAGTCCGAAGTGCCCGAGGTGACCGTGACCGACCCGGCGTTGATCGTCATCGTCGAGGCCTGCACGCTGAACTCGCCCGCGGTCTCGATCGAGACCCCGCCGGTATCCATCGTCAGCGTGTTGGTGCCGACGGTCAGCGTGATCTCGCCACCCGACTTGTCGGTCAGCGTGGCCTTGGCGCCGTTCGGCGTCTCGATTTCGACCATCGCCTGGCTGGCGCCTTCCTCGACGATCGCAATCCGCGTGCCGTCCTTGCCGGTCAGCGTCCAGCGGTCGACCTTGTCGCCCGACAGCTCCTCGGGCAGGTCGTTGGCCCCGGTCCACAGCGCGCCGATCACGATCGGGTAGCGCACGTCGCCGCCGCTGAAGACCACCACGACCTCCTCGCCGACGCCGGGAAGCAGGAACGCGCCATAGTTCGAGCCGGCGAAGGCGACCGCGACGCGCGCCCACAGCAGCGCCTCGCCATCGGGATCGGCGCCATGCAGCCGGACCTGCACGCGGCCCTTGCGCTCGGGGTCCTGCACCGAGATCACCACCGCGAGGTGTGCGCTCGACAGCCACCAGGCGGGCGTCGCGAACGGGCTCGTAATCGCGCTCATGCCGCGTCTCCGAGATAGGCGGATTCGGCGATGAAGTCGGTGCGATAGCCGAACGTCTGCTCGTACCGGTGGGTGCAGCGGATCACCGCGTAGTCGTTGGCGAACTGAGCGTTGAGGCCAGCGAGCGTGACCCAGGTGCCGACGCGCAGCTGCGCGGTGCCGATCGCGGTGCCGTAGGCGCGCACGAACGCGCGCGCGCGCCGGTCGTACTCGGCCTGGGCCACGGCATCCGCCTCGCCCTGGGTCATCGGGCCGTAGTGGCCGAGCGGCCAGGCGACCGCGGCGAACTTTTCGTTGAGCACGTCGGCGCCGGTCTTGCCCTTGCCCGGGCCGTTCCCGCGCGCCTGCGCTTCGCCGGTCAGCGCCTCGCCGGTGGCCGGATCGTGGCTCGCGACCTTCGCCCCCGTGATCTGGTCGGCGACGTCGGCGGTCACGCGCACTGCTTGCAGCGATGCGCCCGCGGTCAGCGTCACCGCGCTGCGCTGGTTGAGCCCGATCTTGCCCACCTGCAGCTTGCTGCCGACGATCTGCAGGTCGCCGTCGAACCGCTCGAGCAGCCGGCGCAGGAACGCGAGGTCGGTCTCGTCCTGCTGCGCCCAGGTGGCGGTGAAGGTCGGCAGGCCGTCGCGCACTTCGGACGTTAGCCCGTGATCGCCGGCGATCGCGCCGACGATGTCCTTCAGCGACTGGTTCTCGAACAGCCGCGTGCGGCGCTTGCGCCGGGCGGTGAACAGCCGGTCCTCCGCGATCACCGTGATCAGCGGCGGCTGCGCCTCGCGCGTCTCGCATTCGAGCGCGGTCACCTGACCGTCGAAGATTTCGCCCGCGAGCACCGCGGCGGGCCCCATGAACACCCGGACGCCCGCGCCGAGCTTGAACGGAGTGCCCGCGTCCGCGCCATGCCCCGCGCTGCCGTCGTCGCGCGCGACCCAGTCGGTGATGGTGAGTTCGAGCGACGACAGGCCGCCGAGCGCTTCCTCCATCCGCACCGAGACGAGATTGCGCGTCACGTGCGGATAGCTCATCCCGTCGATCTCGACGGTGGGCAGCGTCGAATGGACCGCCTGGGGATCATCGAGCGCCATGTCAGTCGGCCCACAGCCGCGTCTGGCGTTGCGCGTCGCGCAGCATCGCGGCGCGCAGCCGCTCCATCGTCATCGTGCTGTCGCCCTCGCCGTCGGCATCGTGCGGCTGCACCGGGCGCGGTGCCGCTTCGACGGCTTCGGCTGACACGCTCTGGATGATGACCGCCATCGCCGTTCCTCAGAAAATCCGCACGTAGCCTTCGGCGACCGCGGTCGAGCCGTCGCTGACCAGGCGGCCGGTGCTGTCGAACACTGCCTGGTTGCCGATCGGGATCGGCGGTGGCGGCGGGATCAGCCGGTTGGGGTCGACCCCGGTATTGCCGCCGATGGTCTTCGATTGACCGAGCCCGGCGAACGCGCCCTCGGCCGCGCTACGGCCCGCGCTGGCCGACGAGCCGGCGAAGGCGCCCGCTGAAGCACTGGCGGAAGCGCTCGCGGAGACACCGGCGAATGCCCCTGCGGAGGCGCTCGCTCCGGCTCCGGCGCCGATGCCGGCCCCGGCGCCCGCACCGATGCCAATCCCCGCGCTCGCTCCGATGCCCATACCCGCG
>DATDLP010000203.1:0-5732 GCA_036519255.1 Croceibacterium sp. | reverse complement strand
CGCCGACGACGCGCGGCTGGCCCAGCTCGTTGCTCCGCGCATCGGCCCCGCGGCCAACCTCGCGCTGCTGACCGAGGCGATGCCGGTGCTCAAGACCCGCGCCCGAGACCTGCTCGAGCTGGCCGACGGCGCGGCGTTCCTGTTCAAGCAGCGCCCGCTGACCCTGACCGAGCAGGCCCAGGCGCTGATCGACGACAATGCAAAGGCGCTGCTGGGGCAGATCTCCGCCCGCTTGCAGGGCGAACAAGACTGGACAACCGCGGCGCTGGAAGCCAATCTCAAGGCCTACGCGGAAGAGCATGGGCTCGGCTTGGGCAAGCTCGCACAGCCGCTGCGCGCGGCATTGACGGGGCAGACCACGTCGCCGGGAATTTTCGATGTGCTGGCGCTCCTCGGCAAAGAGGAAAGCCTGGCGCGGATAAACGCGCAGGTTGCCGGCTGACGGGGCGCTAGGGAATTTTAGGAGACATAATTTGGCGGACAAGCAGGCGCAGCTGACGGTCGGGGGCAAGGATCTGGCACTTCCGGTTCTGGAAGGCACCACCGGCCCCGATGTGGTCGACATCCGCAAGCTCTATGGCGAGACCGGGATGTTCACGTACGATCCCGGCTACACCTCGACCGCGAGTTGCGAGAGCGCGCTGACGTACATCGACGGCGAGGAAGGCATCCTCCTCCACCGCGGTTATCCGATCGGCCAGCTGGCCGAGCATTCGAACTTCATGGAAGTCTCGTACCTGCTGCTTAACGGCGAGCTGCCAAGCCAGCAGGAACTCGGCGACTTTACCCGCACGATCACGCGCCACACGATGCTGCACGAGCAGCTCGCCACGTTCTACCGCGGCTTCCGCCGGGATGCGCATCCGATGGCGATCATGTGCGGCGTGGTCGGTGCGCTCAGCGCGTTCTATCACGACAGCACCGACATCTCCGATCCGGTGCACCGCAAGATCAGCAGCCACCGCCTGATCGCGAAGATGCCGACGATCGCGGCGATGGCGTACAAGTATTCGGTCGGGCAGCCGTTCCTCTATCCCGACAACTCGCTGAGCTACACCGCCAACTTCCTGCGCATGACCTTCGGCGTGCCGTCCGAGCCCTACGAGCTCCACCCGGCGGTGGAGAAGGCGATGGACCGGATCTTCATCCTCCACGCCGACCACGAGCAGAACGCTTCGACCTCGACCGTGCGCCTCGCCGGCTCGTCGGGCGCCAATCCGTTCGCGTGCATCGCCGCGGGTATCGCCTGCCTGTGGGGCCCGGCGCACGGCGGCGCCAACGAGGCGGCACTCGAGATGCTGCGCGAGATCGGCACCCCCGACAAGATCCCGCACTACATCGAGCGGGCCAAGGACAAGAACGACCCGTTCCGCCTGATGGGCTTCGGCCACCGCGTCTACAAGAACTACGACCCGCGGGCGACCGTGATGCAGAAGACCGTGCGCGAGGTGTTCGAGGCGCTCAAGGTCAACGACCCGGTGTTCGAGACCGCGCTGCGGCTCGAGGAGCTGGCGCTCAAGGACGACTACTTCATCGAGAAGAAGCTGTTCCCCAACGTCGACTTCTACTCGGGCGTGATCCTCTCGGCGATCGGCTTCCCGACCACGATGTTCACCGTGCTGTTCGCGCTCGCGCGCACTGTCGGCTGGGTCGCGCAGTGGAACGAGATGATCTCCGACCCCGGCCAGAAGATCGGCCGCCCGCGCCAGCTCTACACCGGGCCGACGCAGCGCGACTACGTGCCGGTCGAGCAGCGCTGACGCGCAACGCCGAAAGGAAAACCAACCTCGTCATCCCGGCGAAAGCCGGGACCTCGCGCCGGCCGGCACCGAGTTATCGGCACGAGGTCCCGGCTTTCGCCGGGATGACGGCTGGTGCTACTCCCCGTTGACGTCTGCCGGCAACTCGAGCGTGAAGCGGGCGCCCTGCCCCTTCGCGCTCTCGACGGTCAGTTCGCCGTCCATCGCCCGCGCGAGCCGGCGCGAGATGTAGAGGCCCAGGCCCGAGCCGCCGTCGCCCGAGCGGCCGAGCCGCTCGAACTTGCCGAACAGGCGCGCCTGCTGCTCCTCCGACAGGCCCTCGCCCTGATCCGCGACCGTGATCCGCGCGCGGCCGTGGTCGCTCTCGACCCGGAGCCAGATCTGCGAGTCCACCGGCGAATAGCGGATCGCGTTGCCAAGCAGGTTGAGCAGCACCTGCAGCACGCGGCGGAATTCGCCGATCGCAGGCGCGGTTTCGCCCGGCTTGGGCGCGTCGATCGCGATCCCGCGTTCCTGCGCGCGCACTCCGAGAATGCCGGCGGCGCGGCGCGCGAGGTCGGCGAGGTCGATCCGGTCGGGCGCGGTGGTGAACTGCTCGTCCTCGACCACCTCGAGATCGGCAAGGTCGTCGATCAGCGCCAGCAGGTGCTCGCCCGCGGTGGCGATGTCGGCGGCGTAGTTGCTGTATTCCTCGGCCAGCGGCCCGGCGAGCTGGGTGCGGATGGTCTCGGCATTGGCGATGATCCGCGCGATCGGCTGACGCAGCACCGGGGCGATCTCACGTCCGATCGCCGTGCTGAAGGTCGGCCTGACGCGCGCGGCCGGTTCCGGCGGCGCAGCTTCCTCGGGTGGCTCGTCGGCCACGAGGTGGAGCTCGAAGCCGGCGCTGCCCGGCTCGGGCTGTCCGAGCGGTACGAGATGCGCCTTCCAGTGCCGCTGCGATCCCTCGAGCCGCAGTCGCGCGCCGTCGAGGAGGCGCCAGTGAAGAGGCTGTTCGTGAACGTTGCCTTCGAGCTCGACGAAATCGGTCCAGGGACTGCCGAGCCCGGCCTGCATCCGCTCGAGCAGGGGCCCGAGCTCGGGCGCGTCGCCATCGACCGACAGCAGATCCTGCTTCGGCCCAAGCCGCGCCGAAAGCTCGGCGAGCTGACGAGCGATGCCGGCCCGGCGGCTTTCGGCCTCGGCACTCCCGGTGTCGGGCAGGGGCTCGGTCTGCCAGTTGCTGAGGTCGATCGTGCACCCTTCGCCGCCGTCGGCGGGCGTGACCTCGACCCAGGCGGTGACTTCCTCGGACAGATCCTGCGCGCGGATCGCACGCGCGAGCTTGAGGCCGTAGACGCGCGACTTGCGCACGAGCTCGAGCAACGCAGGCGAGGCGATCACGCCCGGCAACTCGCCGCCGCTGCGCAGCTGCAGGCCGGCGAGCGGTTCGTCGGCCTCGATCAGCCAGTCGCGTGAGTCGGTCCTCGCCTGGGTGGTCAAGGAAGTACTGCCCGTCATCGGATCACACCGCCGCCTCCGACTGCGATGCAGCGAGCAGCGCTGCGGCGCGGTCGGCGCGCAGCATGTCGAAGCCCTCCGGCAGCGACACGTCCGGATGCAGGAACAGGAATTGTTCGATCACCGTCGATTGCACGAGCCCCGCCGCCCGCAGCGACAGCGCCAGGCGGGCATACTGCTGCTCGGCGAACGACAGCACCACAAGGCTGCGGCCCTGGCCCGAAGCCATCGATAGCGCGGTGGCGAAGATCGACACCCCGGCGTGATCGATCGACAGCGCGCGCGGCGCGCGCTGTCCCATTCCCATCACCAGCCGGGCGATGAGGCCGAGCCGCCCCGCCCCTTCCTGATAGCCGTCGCGCAGCTCGCGTTCGGCGGTCTCGGCCGCGGGCTGGTCGTCCGCGTCAGCCCCGGCGCGCAACAGCACCAGCGCGCGGTGGAACAGATCCCCCGGCAATTCGCGCAGCGGCAGCTCCATCCGGCGATAATGCTGCTGGAAGCGCGCCTGCGCCGCGAGCACGGCCATCGCCAGGCCGGCAACGGCGCCGTCTTTCGCGGCGACCAGCTCCTGCACCAGCGGCGTGAGCACCGGATCGATTCCGCTGCGGGCCTGCAGCCGGTCGATCAGCTGCGCCTCGACCGTGAGCGCGTGGGCGTGCGCGAGGAAATCGCTGTCCTCGAACAGCGCCTGCGCCAGCGCATCCTGCCGCTCGCCAACGTATCCCGGCCGGTCGCGCACTTCGGCCGCCTCGGCCTGGACGAACAGCAGTTGCCCGGCGACGTCGAGCGTCATCCCCCGCACGCGCGCGATCATCTCGTCGCTGAACAGCCCGGTGTCGTCGTTGGCCAGCAGATGCCGCAGGATCGGACGCGCCGCGGCAAGCATCGCGTCGCCGCGCACCAGCTCCTCGTGCAGGACCTGTTCGACCGATTCCGCGGTCTGGTCAGTCATCAGAAGGACCCTTTCATCGCCAACGGCTTAGCCAAATAGGGTTAAGCCGGCGTTATCCGCGACCTGGGCCGGAACACCAAAGCATCGAGCGCGAGCACCGTGAGCGCAGCCAGCATCACCGCGGGTTCGGCGAGATCGAGCGCCGCGGGGACCGCGAAGAACAGCGCCAGCAGTCCGCGGTCGCCAAGCAGCGCGGCGGGATGCGGCCATCGATCCGGCCGGCTCGCATGCAGCGCGCCGAGCAGCGCCAGCGGCGGGAACAGGCTTTGCAGCCAGTCGTCGTCGATCGCCAGCGCCGCGCAGACGATCAACGCCGCATCGACCAGGCACGGCGCGAGACGCGGAAGGCCGCGCTCGCTGGGCGCGCCGAACGGGGCGTCGCGCAACGACTTCAAACCGGCGCTGAACTCCGCCAGAAGCGCTCCGACCGCGACGAGAAGCAGGCCGAGCGCCGGCAATCCGTAAGCCGATGCGCCGACGGCACCGGCCAGAGAAATCGCAACGCCCGACCAGAAGGCCGGCAACGCGCGCGCGCGGGCGAGCAGCCCGATCCCCCCCTGCTGCAGGCCGAGCCTTGCGAGCAGCCGCGTGGCCGCGAAGCCCGGCAACGACGGCAGGTTGCGCTTGAGCCAGCCCCGCTGGCGTTGCGCCGCATCGTCGCCCGGACCGACGATCGCCCATGCGCCTTCGGCCAGCGCCTGCTCGGGCAGCCGCTTCTCGGCGACCCGCGCCTGCAGCGCGATGCGCAGCAGCGCGGCGGTGGCGTCGCTGTCGGGCGGGAGGTCGGCCAGGCGTTCGACCAGACGGCCCGGCAGCACCAGCGCCCCGGCCCAGGCGCGCTCGATATCGATGCGTTCGAACCCCGCCGCGACTCCCGGGGCGGCGGGAAACACCAGCACCGCGCTGCCCCGCTCGAGCGCCTCGAGCGCGCGCGTATCCTCGGGCAGCAGGCCCGGCGCGAGCGCGAGCAGCTCGTCCGCCGCCGGCACCGCGCCGAGCAGGCCGTGGGTGTTGCCGACGCACTGGAACCGCACCCCGCGCGCCTCGGCCGCATGGCGCAGCGCGATCGCCTCTGGCGAGGCACCGTTGCCGAGCGCGATCACCCGCTCGCAGCCGGCCGCGAGCGCGAAGTCGAGCTGGCGCCGCGCGAGCGGCTTGCCGGCCACGACGATGGGCGTTGCAACGAGCGGTATCAGGGCGGCGCGCACCGGCGAACGCTAAGCGTTCGGGCCGCGCGTGCCAAGCGGAGGGGATTTTAGTGGACGAAATCCGCCAGCAGGCGGTCGAGCTTGCGCAGCACGCCGGGTTCGCCCGGCGCGCCGTCGAGCGCGAGGTCGGCCAGGCGCACCAGCTCGGGCGCATGGAAGCTCGCGCCGAGCCCCTTGAGGCGCATCGCCGCGACCTCCCAATTGCCGTCGCACCGCGCGCGGCGCAGCAGGTCGAGCTGCTGCCCGAAGCTTTCGACGAACGCCGCGCGCAGCTCGCGCAGCAGCGCGGCGGTGGCGTCGCTGTCGGGCGGG
>DATDLP010000202.1:0-2591 GCA_036519255.1 Croceibacterium sp. | reverse complement strand
CCGAAGGGCGGCCGGTGAGAGCCGGTGCGGGATTGTTAATCCGTTGGTTCTGGGTTCGAGTCCCAGGCGACCCACTCACTCGAGTCAAGTCGTGCGTCCTCTGTCGTCGTTGACCAGCTTGCGCGGCTCACCGCGCCGTGTAGCTGCCGCCGGTCTGGGCGATGTACGCCTTGAGGCTTTTCACGCAGCTACCGTCGAGGAACTGCGCTAGAGCGCAGTTCACACCCTGCGGGGCGCCGGCGCCGATGTTCTCGCCGCTGGCGACGTATTTGTCACCGGTCACGTCGCTCCATCTTTTCGCGGCGGAGTGGTCGTCGAAGTAGCAGGGCACGCCGGGCTGCTTTGGGGTGGGTGAATAGTCGCCGGCATAGGACGGGGACGCTCCCTTGAGGCGCACGAGCAGGTTGGCGGTCGTAACGGGCCCTTGCTCACCGCCGCGCAGGATTGCCCAGCCCTGGCGGTCGGCGTAGTCGAACACCTGCCGCTGCTGGGTGCGGGTAAGGCTTCGAGGCCAGACCACGACCGTGGTCCCGCCGCTCGAATCGACCTTGAGCTGTTCGTTTCCGAGACTCGCCGTGTTCGGACTGCCGGGGTCGTACACCGAGACTCCGCTGCCGTACTGAGTGAACGAGATGAAGGTCGTCTGCTCCTGGGAGAACTTCGTGCTCGGGGTGAGGTTGCCGGTCTCGAACCAGTGCGCGACGTGCGGCATCCGGATGACGCCAATCTTCGTGATGCTCGTCGACCCCCCGAGGTAGCCGGCGCAACTATCCGCCGGCGGGATCGCGGAGACGTCGGCGCCTGGAAGCAGGGGTGGGCGCGTGAACTCGAGTCTATCCGGGTCGAGTTCCGGCGCGAACTGCGCGCCTCGCAGCGCGTTCTTACCCCCCTGCTCGCTTCGCTGGCTGCCCTGCGGGCCAATCCCAAGCCTGGTTCCATCGGTGAGTTCGATCGCCACAGGCGAGGGGGACTCCGGCGACGTCGTGGGCATGTCCTTTGGTGGCTTCGGGCTCGGGAGGAGATTGTTCTGCGAGCAGTCGACGCCGCTGCCGGTCTTGTAGTTGATCGCATTGACCTGCGGGAACGGCGTCTTCGTCGGTCCGGCGGCGCCGCCGCGGTTGTAGCCGGGGAAGGCGTTGTACACGCGGTTGGCGATGATGAAGAACTTTCCGGAGGTCGGGCTCGCGAGGCGGTTCGAAGCAGGGATGTCCCGGAGTGACTTCGCGAGCGTGCTGGTGTCCGTCCCGCGCGGCAGGAGGAGCAGCTTGAAGCTTCGCTTCGCCGAGAGCACCGGGGTGCCGACGAGGAACGGGTTTGCGCCGCCCTTGTCGGGTCTTATGGCGCTGTCCTTGGCTACCGAGAATGGCTGCAACTGGTTGTTGTAGATCGTCCACGAGGTCCAGGCGGCATAAGGGAACGGGCCGCTGATCAGATAAGCGATCGGCTCGCTTGTGACCTTGGGGACCACGTAGGTGTACGCCGCATGCGGATCCGGCTGAAGCGCGAACTTCCACGCGCTCGCCCACTCGTACAGATACCCGCAGACCGCGCTCTTCGTCGGCGGGGCGCTGTCGTCGCTGCTATCAAGGCAGCCGGACTGGGCGAATGCGACCGCCAGCACTGCAAATGCCAGCCACCGGCTGGTACCTGGGGCGAGGCGGCCGAGCCTCGCGATCCTAACCGCGAGCCACGAAGTGGGCGAGCGCGGCCGCGATCTCGGGCGCCATGTCGTCCTGCAGGAAGTGCTTCCCGGGCAGGGTGGCGATCGTTTTTTCTAGTCCTGCCGCTTCACGCGCCTTCCAGCCATGTTTCCGCAGCGACAGGATCGGATCATCGGCGCCCCGACGATCTGCACGGGATAGGCCACCTGGCGGGTGTCAACCACCGCTTTGTATTGGCGCGCCTTGTCCGCGGTGCGCTCCAAGTTGCGCATGATCCGCAGGTAGGCGCGCCCGTTGTCGATGCGTAGGACAAGCTCCCGGTAGGCATCGCCCTCTGCCGACGGAACCGCGGCGCGGTTTCGGATGCCGATCAGGTAGATGAGCTCCCGCGTGATGCGGACCGGAGGGAGGGCCGGCCACCGATTCCCGGTCGCAGCACGCGCGTAGATCTCCATCGGGAACGGGACGGTGTTCATGTCGACCACGGTGTTGAGCAACGTGAGCGAGCGAACGCGGTTCGGGATCGCGGCCGCGAGCTCGAAGCCCACCGGTCCGCCGGCGTCGTGGACGACGAGATGGAAGCGGTCGAGGCCGAGCACATCGACAGCTGCCACGGCGAACCGGCCCAGGCCGGTGAACGTATAGTCGAAGTCCGATGGCCGGTCGGCGAAGCCGAGCCCAGGCAGGTCGAACGACAACGCCCGGAAGCCCCGTGCGGCGAGTTCCGGGATGACCTGCCGTTGTTCCCTCTTGAATCCGCGCGAGGCGCCTTTAGGGACGCCCTCGCTGGGCCTTCTTGAATCGTGCTTCGCCGGCAACTGCGCTGCGGTTGACTCTAAGGCCGTCTCAATCAGGCAGCCGAGCCTTGAAGCTGAAGCAGCGCTCGTAGCGCCGGGAGCGGTCGTGCGCTGCCGGCTCGGCGGCGTCCCG
>DATDLP010000201.1:0-2174 GCA_036519255.1 Croceibacterium sp. | reverse complement strand
CGACGATGTAGGTCTCGTGCACGTTGTAGAGATCGAACAGACGGAAGCCGACGTTCTCGTCGAGCCAGGCCTGGTCGGGCTCGGCCGAGGCCGCCTCGCCGACGCACTGGTCGCACAGGCCGACCGATTCCTGCGCGAGCGACAAGCCGTCGAGCCCGCCGGCGGTCGCGCGCCAGATCTCGCCTTGCTGGCCGAGCAACGACATCGAGTCGGTACCCCGACCGGCGGCGATCAACGCGCCGCCGCACAGCGCGGCCGTAACCAGCAGGATCAATGCGCCAGGCAGCAGGACTCGCATGCGGAAGCGCTGGTTGAAATTGCTCTGGAACTGCGACGACATTGGGCGACCCACTGGCAAGGTGAGCGTGCCCAATGCCATTTCAGGTACTTAGGAAGCGCAAGCCGGCGCTTAGGTAGTTGCCCGGACGCAGGCGGGGCAAAAGAAAAAGGCGGGCCCGAAAGCCCGCCTCTCCTTGAACGCCATGCAGCGAGGTCAGTTCGCGTTGCGCTGGGCGACCTGGTCCTCCGGGGCGATCGAGATGCGCAGCGTCTCGCCCGAGTTGCCGGGGAAGCCGGTGAACATCGCGTCGACCAGGTTCGGCACGAGGTACTGCAGCCGGTTCGAGGTCGAGACCGCCTGCGCGCGCCCTTCGAACAGCCGCTCGCCGGTGCCCGCGCGCTCGATCTTCATCTCGATGCCGCTGGTGTAGATCGTGTAGCTGTAGGTGTCGTTGTAGTAGCCGCCCCAGCCCCAGCCCCACGGCGAGCCGGCATAGCGGCCGTAATAGCCGCGGTAGTAGTACGGGCGATAGCCGTACCAGCCGCCCCACGGATCGCTGAGGCCGCTCGTGCGCACGCGCTCGCGGCCGCCGTCGACGCCATAACCGAACTTGACCACCAGATCCGCCGACGCGGGATCGTTGACCGGACTGTAGCCGAGCGCGGCCAGCCGGTCGGCAACCTGCTGGGCATAAAGCCCGAACTCGATCCCGCCGGCCATCGCCGGATCGTCGGCCACCACGGTGAAGGTCTGGCCTGCCGGCACGGGAAGCTGCGATTCGAAACGCGACACGTCGGCGCGGAACGGCGAGGCGCAGGCCGCGAGCCCGGCGAGGGCCAACGGCACCAGCGCGATCCTGAGGCCGCGGCCGATCTTGCTCATGATGCTCATCACGGAAATGGACTCCGAAAAACCAGGTCACAGTTCGGCCCGCTTGGCGCAGGCGCGAAGCTGCCATCGATAGAACGTGCCATAAGCCCGGCGGGCTGAATAGCGGTTGAACGCAAGCGACGGAAAAACCGTGGTTTTTCAGTTCAACCCACACTCATCGCTTGAGCCGGTAGCTGACGAATGCGACCTCTTCGCCGTCGGGCGACCAGCTCGGCACGTTGATCGTGCCCTGGCCGCCGAACAGCCGGGTGAGGATCGTGGGCGGTGCCGAACCGTCGGCCGGCATGAGCCTGATCTGCACGTCCTCGCGGTTGGGCGGATGGTCCTCGAGCGCGACGTCGTCGCCGAACGAGACGTAGACGATCTGCCGGCCGTCGGGCGAGAGGTGCGGAAACCAGTCGCGCCGCGCCGGATCGTGGGTCAGCTTGACCGGGGCGGAGCCGTCGGCGTTCGCGCGCCACAGCGCCATCGCGCCCGAACGCGTCGAGTTGAAGTAGAGGTGCTTGCCGTCGGGTGAGTATTCGGGACCGTCGTCCACTCCAGGCCCGACGACGAGCGGGTAGGGCTGGCCGCCGGCAAGATCCTGGCCCCAGATGTCGTAGCTGCCGTCTTCGAGCCCGACGCGGACATAGGCGAGGGTCTTCGCGTCGGGCGACCAGCCGTGCCAGTACGAGCGTGCCCGCGGATCGTCGACCACGGTGCGGACCGGTGCGGAGCCGTCGAGCCTGACCACGTGGATCCGGCTCAGGTTGTCGGGCTCGATCTGGTCGGAGATCACCAGCTCGCGGCCGTCGGGCGAGAGGCCGTGGTCGTTGTTGTTGTCGACGAAGCGCCCGGTGTCGATCGCGATAGGCTCGCCGCCTTGCACGGGGATGCGCCAGATCTTGCCCGCGCTGTTGTAGATCAGGCTGGCGCCGTCGCGGCTCCAGTTGGGGGCCTCGATCTTGCCGTCGAAATGGCGCACGACGCGGCGGTTGCCGCTCGTGACGTCGAGCACCTCGAG
>DATDLP010000200.1:0-4346 GCA_036519255.1 Croceibacterium sp. | reverse complement strand
AGCCGACCAAAGATGGGGCCCGCCGAAGCGGGCCCCTTCCGGCAGAGAGGACTGCTCTGCTCTAGCGCGAAGTGGTCGTCTTGTTGGCGCTGCTGCCCGTGGTGTCGCCGCTGTTGTTGCGGTCCCATGTGCTGCTCTGCTCGACGCGCAGGTTGTTCTGCACGTGCTTCACGCCGGAGACGTTCTCGACAAGGTCCTCGGCGCGACGCTTCTGTTCGCGGCTGGTGACCGTGCCGTTGAGCGTGATCTCGCCGCCGCTGACGGCGACCTCGATCTTGCGCGCGTCGACCGCCCAGTCGTCGGTCAGACGCTCCGAGGCATCCTCGCGGATGCGCTCGTCGGCACGGGTGTAGCCCGAGGGGCCGTGGCCGCGGTAGCTCTCTCGCCGGCGGTAGGCCGCGTTGTCGTCGTCGCCGAACCAGCGGCCGATCGCATCGCCCGCGCGTTCGAAGAACCCGCGGTCGTCGCCGCGGTCACGGTCGTACGTCCGCCCGCCGCCGAAGTCGCGGTTGCGCCATTCACCATGGTTGGCGCCGAGCCAGCTGCCCGCGCCGTAGTTGCCGGCACCCCAGCTGCCGCCGCCGTAGCTGCCGCGGCCATAGGCGCGTTCGCCGCCGATCGGCGCACGCTCGTGCCCGTAAGTGCCGGCGCCGCCCGAAAAGTCGGCGCCGCCGAAGTCGTTGCTGGTGAAGTTCGAAAAGCTGCGGCCGCTTCCCGGGGTGTAGCGCGCAGGGCCGTAACCGGCGGTGCCGAAGCGCTCGGCGCCGTGGCGGTCGGCAAGCGGGTAATCGCGTCCGGCGTCGCGAATGCGGTCGTAGCGGTCATCGGACTGCCAGCCCGATTGCTGCGCGCCGTAGTCGTCGTCGCGCCAGCTGTCGCCCATCTGCGAACGGCGCTCGTCATCGTAGTCGGACTGGAACTGCTCGGCCTGGCGGCCATATCCGCGCTGCGAACGGTCGCGGCGCGAGCGGTCGTCGGATTGATAGCGGTCTGCCATTTCAAAATCCTCGAGTTGGATGCTGCCGTTTGGGGGTAGGCGCCGATGCGTGGCAGCAGGCATCGGCGCCGCTCGCCGTGCGCGGCGAGTGGGACCCTCGAAAAACGGTCCGGGCCGGCTTGGGTTGCCGCCACTCGCCGCGCCGGGACGCCGGTTCGGCGCAGCCAATCCGTTGGAATAGGGCGGATTTTGGGCGCTCAGATGAACGCGGCGCGCTTGGGAGCGGGGGGACGGAATGTCGGGCGAGGCCTGGCCGGTATGCTCCGCGCTGTCCGGACGGTGCGGTTCGCGGGCCGCCCTCAATCCAACCCACCCTCGGGGGGTTCAATCCCGGCCCAACTACCCTAGTTTCATGTACATGCCCGCCATCCCGCCCGAACTCGAAGCTTGGTTCGCCGGCCGCGGCTGGCGCGTGCGCCGGCACCAGACGGAGATGCTCGCGGCGAGCGACGAGGGGCGCCACGCGCTGCTCGTCGCCGACACCGGCGCGGGCAAGACGCTCGCCGGTTTCCTGCCGACGCTGGCGGCGTTCTGCCCGAGCCGCGGCGCACCGCCCAAGGACGGGCTGCACACGCTCTACGTCTCTCCGCTCAAGGCACTCGCGCACGACGTGCAGCGCAACCTCGTCACGCCGGTAGAGGAGATCGGCCTCCCGATCCGGATCGAGACGCGCAGCGGCGACACGCCGTCCGACCGCAAGAAGCGCCAGCGCCAGCGCCCGCCGCACGTGCTGCTGACCACGCCCGAGAGCCTCTCGCTGCTGCTCAGCTACCCCGACAGCTTCGAGCTGTTCGCCGGGCTCAAGCGCGTGGTGATCGACGAGGTCCATGCTTTCGCCACCGGCAAGCGTGGCGACCTGCTGGCATTGGCGCTCGCCCGCCTGCAGGCGATCGCCCCTGACATGCGGCGCGCGGCGCTGTCGGCGACGGTGGCCGACCCCGAAGGATTCCGCGGCTGGCTCGCGCCTTGGGGGGAAGTGGACTCGCTCGCGCTGGTCGAAGGCGAGAAGGGCGCGCCGCCCGAAGTCGAGATCCTGCTGCCCGAGGAAGCCAGCGTCCCTTGGGGCGGGCACGCGGCGATCTGGGCGATTCCGCAGCTTTACGAGCTTATCAAGCGCAACCGGACCACGCTGGTGTTCACCAACACGCGCTTCCTTGCCGAGTTCATCTTCCAGGAACTGTGGGACGCCAACGACGACAATCTGCCGATCGCGATTCATCACGGCTCGCTGTCGAAAGAGGCGCGGCGCAAGGTCGAGGGCGCGATGGCCCGCGGCGAGCTGCGCGCGCTGGTCTGCACCGCGAGCCTGGATCTCGGGGTCGACTGGGGCGACATCGACTGCGTGGTGCAGATGGGTGCACCGAAAGGCTCCTCGCGCCTGCTGCAGCGCATCGGCCGCGCCAACCACCGGCTCGACATGCCCAGCCGGGCGATCCTCGTCCCCGGCAACCGCTTCGAGTTCCTCGAGGCGCAGGCGGCCAAGGACGCGGTCGACCAGGGCAAGCGCGATGGCGAGGACTTCCGCCCCGGTGGGCTCGACGTGCTCGCGCAGCATGTCATGGCATGCGCCTGCGCAGCGCCGTTCCGCGAAGACGCGCTGCTCGCCGAGGTACGCTCGAGCCTCGCCTACGCCTGGGTCGACGAGACCGTATGGCAGCGCGTGCTCACCTTTGTCGCCACCGGCGGCTACGCGCTCAAGGCCTATGACAAGTTCAAGCGCATCGTCCGCGACAGCGACGGGACATGGCGCCTGACCCACCCCGAGCACGCGCAACGCCACCGGATGAATGCCGGGATCATCGTCGATTCGGAGATGATCGAGATCCGCTTTCGCAACGGCCGTTCGCTCGGCAAGGTCGAGGAGCAGTTCGCCGCCTCGCTCAAGGCGGGCGACACCTTCCGCTTCGCCGGCATGGACCTGGAGGTCGAATCGTTCCGCGATCTCGACCTGGTCGTCCGCGCGGCCCGGCGCGCGGCCGTGATCCCGAGCTACATGGGCCTGCGCCTGCCGCTAACCACGCATCTCGCCGACCGCGTGCGCGCCTTGCTGGTCGATCGCGCCGGTTGGGCGCGCTTCCCGGACGACGTGCGCGAATGGCTCGAGGTGCAGGATTGGCGCTCGCAGCTGCCGGGGCCCGACAACCTGCTGGTCGAGAGCTTCCCGCACGGCGGGCGGCACTACACCGCGTACTACACTTTCGCCGGGTGGAACGCGAACCAGGCGCTCGGCATGCTGATCACCAAGCGCATGGAGGAGCGCGGGCTGCTGCCCGGGGGGTTCGTCGCCAACGACTATTCGCTCGCGGTCTGGGGTCTCAAGCCGGTCGCGGATCCGGCGCCGCTGCTCTCGCCCGACATCCTGACGCATGAGTTCGTCGAGTGGGTGACCGATTCGCACCTGCTGCGGCGCGCGTTCCGCGAGGTCGCGGTGATCGCGGGCCTCGTCGAGCGGCAGCATCCGGGCAAGCGCAAGAGCGGCAAGCAGGTCACCTTCTCGACCGACCTGATCTACGATGTGCTGCGCAAGCACGAGCCCGACCACCTGCTGATCGAAGCCGCCTGGGCCGATGCCCGCGCGCGCATGACCGATATCGGCCGGCTCGGTGACCTGCTCGACACCGCGGCCGAGCGCATGGTCCACGTCCAGCTCGAGCGGGTCAGCCCGCTGGCGGTGCCGGTGATGGTCATGATCGGCCGCGAGAGCCTGCCGCAGGGCGCGGTCGACGAGGAGCTGCTGCTCGAGGCCGAGAGCCTCGCGGGGGCGGCGATGCGCACCGATCTACCGGCTGACTAACGGAACGAAAGCAAGTGAGGCGGGACCGCATGCGGGTGCGGCCTTGGGCAGGGCATCGGGAACGGGCCGACCCTCCTTGCCGAAGACACCGTGCCGGCCCAGTCCGGCGAGGCAGAAGCGCTCCTGCGTCACCCCCGCGGCCGCGAGCACGCCCAGCAACTTTACCGAGAGGTCATAGCTCGCCTGGGGCTCCGGCCAGAAGAGGATGCCAGGACGCGGACGTTCGC
This sequence comes from Croceibacterium sp., assembly GCA_036519255.1. Classification (GTDB taxonomy): domain Bacteria; phylum Pseudomonadota; class Alphaproteobacteria; order Sphingomonadales; family Sphingomonadaceae; genus Croceibacterium_A. The sequence continues at coordinate 328 of DATDLP010000200.1, read as the reverse complement.
GCTTCACGGCCTCGAGCCGGTCGAGCAGCTCCGTCTGGGTGACCGGTTTGCCGTTCCAGAGGATCTCGTTCGCCGGCGTTATGCCGATGCCGTGGACGACGGTCCCGGGAGGCCAGAGTTCGGGCGCCGGACTGAAGCCGTTGATGGCCGGAACGTCGATCACGACCGCGTGAGTCCGTGCTCGCTGCAGGACGACCATTGCGGAGGCGACGCACGTGAGGAACAGCGCTGCGGTGACATAGTTCGGCCGCGCGATCGGCGGGCCGTGATCGAATCCGGGATGCCGCCGGGTGCGCGGCCGGATTCTACCGTCCGGCACCGAAGGTCC
>DATDLP010000199.1:0-4695 GCA_036519255.1 Croceibacterium sp. | reverse complement strand
GCGCGCCACTCGACCCTTCGACAAGCTCAGGGCTCGGGGTGGACGGGCCTCAACATGGAGCTGACCACGGATACCCCTCCACCACGCCGCCGCGCGGCGCGGTCCCCCTCCCCGAGCAAGCTCGGGGGGGATGGGCAAGGGCTACGTCCCGGCGGTGGGCAACCGCCCGGTCCCCATGCGTTCGGGGCGCCGATCGGCCTGATCCCGGTCGACAGCCTGTACTGGCCGATCAAGCAGGACCATCGAGGAGACGGCGAAAAAGCTCGAGCAGGAGCTGCCGGGCTGAGGCCTGGGGCTACGCCGAAAGAACACCCGGGTGGCCGCCGAAACGCGGCCTTTTCGTGCCGCTGCGCCGCCCCCGGCAATCAGCCCTGCGGGATGCCGAGCATGTCGGGCAGCTGGTGGGCGATGCCCTTGTGGCAGTCGATGCAGGTGTTCTTGCCGGTGCCGAGGAACTCCTGGTGGATCCACGCCGCGCGGCGCGACTGGCGGGTCAGGTCCATCGAATCGAACTGGTGGCAGTTGCGGCATTCGAGCGAGTCGTTGGCCTTGAGCCGCGCCCACTCGTGCTGCGCCAGCTCGAGCCGGTGGTCGAGGAATTCCTCGCGGGTGTCGATCGTGCCGAAGATCTTGCCCCACACCTCCTTCGACGCCTGCATCTTGCGCGCCATCTTGTCGGTCCAGTCGTGCGGCACGTGGCAGTCGGAGCAGATCGCGCGCACGCCCGAGCGGTTGCTGTAGTGGATCGTGGTCTTGAGCTCGGCGAACACGTTGTCGTTCATCTCGTGGCAGCCGGTGCAGAACTGCTCGGTGTTAGTCGCCTCCATCGCGGTATTGAAGCCGCCCCAGAACACGATCCCGGCGACGAACCCGCCGAGCGTGAGGAAGCCGAGGCTGAAGTAGGCGCTCGGCGTGCGGAACGCGATCCAGAACGGCTTGAGCCAGCCCCACACCGCGAGCCAGGCCCGGCGAAGCCGCGCGCCGATCATTGCGCTTCTCCGGCCGCGGGCTCGGCTCCGGTGGCGAACCCGCGGAAGTCGTTGCCGACGAGCTGCGGCGCGTCGGTCTGGACGACGTGGCACTGGACGCAGAAGTAGCGGCGCGGCGAGATCTGCTCGAGCACCACGCCGTCGCGCGTCAGGTAATGCGCGCCGCTGACCGGCGGGGCCTGGAACCGTGCCGCCTTCGACTTGGTGTGGCACAGCATGCAGCGGTTGGTGTGGACGGTGAGCTGGTAGTTGTCGATCGCGTGCGGGATGGTCGGCGGCTGCATCTCGTAGTTGACCGGGCGGAGCTGGTCGAAGTTCTCGACCCGGGCCATGAGCGGCGGGGTCGCTTCCCGGTCGATCGGCACGCCGCGGCGGATCGCGTCGATCTGCTGGCCGGCGCCGGTGATCACCACGGGCTCGCTGGGGGCGCGGCGCGGGGTCTCCTCGTGGCGCGAGCCGCAGGCGGCGAGCGGGGCGGCGAGGAGCAGCAGCGCAAGGTTGCGGAGGCCGGCGCGGGTCATGCCATCAGCACCTTGACCGCGCACTTCTTGAAGTCGGTCTGCTTCGAGATCGGGCAGGTCGCGTCGAGCGTGGCCTTGTTGATCAGCTGGCCGGCGTCGAACCAGGGGACGAACACCAGGCCCTGCGGCATGCGGTTGCGGCCGCGGGTCTCGACCCGGCTGCGCATCTCGCCGCGGCGCGAGACGACCTTGACCTCGTCGCCGCGCGTGAGGCCGCGTTCGCGGGCGTCGTCGGGATGCATGAACACCACCGCCGCGGGGAAGGCCTTGTACAGCTCGGGCACGCGCATGGTCATCGAGCCCGAATGCCAGTGCTCGAGCACGCGGCCGGTCACCAGCCACATGTCGTATTCGGCGTCGGGGGATTCGGCGGGGGGCTCGTAGGGCAGCGCCCAGATCACCGCGCGGCCGTCCTTGTTGCCGTAGAACTCGAAGCCCTTGCCGGCCTTCACATAAGGATCGCTGCCCTCGCGGTAGCGCCAGCGGGTTTCCTGGCCGTCGACCACCGGCCAGCGGATGCCGCGCGCGCGGTGGTAGTCGTCGAACGGTGCGAGATCGTGGCCGTGGCCGCGGCCGAACGCCGCGTATTCCTCGAACAGGCCCTTCTGCGGGTAGAAGCCGAACGCCTGCGCCTCGTCGTTGGCAAAGCCGGCTTCGACCTCGCCGGCGGGGAAGCGGTCGACCTGGCCGTTGCGGAACAGGACCTCGAACAGGGTCTTGCCCCTGAATTCGGGATTGGCGCCGAGCAGCGCGGCGGGCCAGCATTCGTCGGTGGTGAAGCGCTTGGAGAATTCCATCAGCTGCCACAGGTCCGACCGGGCCTCGCCGGGTGCGTCGACCAGCTGGTGCCAGAACTGGGTGCGGCGTTCGGCGTTGCCGTAGGCGCCTTCCTTCTCGACCCACATCGCGGTCGGCAGGATCAGGTCGGCGGCCTGCGCGGTGACCGTGGGATAAGGGTCCGAGACGACCACGAACGCGTCGGGATTGCGGTAGCCGGGATAGCCTTCGCCGGAGAGGTTGGCGGCGGCCTGCATGTTGTTGTTGGCCATCACCCAGTAGGCGTTGAGCTTGCCGTCCCGGAGCATGCGGTTCTGCTGGACGATGTGGTAGCCGGGCTTGTCGACGATCACCCCGTGCGGGACCTGCCAGATCTCCTCGGCGTGGCGGCGGTGCTCGGGGTTCTCGACCAGCATGTCGGCCGGCAGCCGGTGCGAGAAGGTGCCGACCTCGCGCGCGGTGCCGCAGGCCGAGGGCTGGCCGGTGAGCGAGAACGGGCTGTTGCCCGGGGTGGCGATCTTCCCGGTCAGCAGGTGGATGTTGTAGACCATGTTGTTGGCCCAGGTGCCGCGCGTGTGCTGGTTGAAGCCCATCGTCCACAGCGACATGACCTTGATCGCGGGGTCGGCGTAGAGCTCGGCCAGGTGCCGCAGGAAGCCCGCCTCGACCCCGCTCAGCTCGACTGCGCGGTCGAGCGTGTAGGGCTCGACGAAGGCGGCGAACTCGTCGTAGGCGATCGGCTTGCCGCCGCCGGGGTCCTTGGCGTTCGCCGCCTGCAGCTCGAGCGGGTGGTCGGGCCGCAGGCCGTAGCCGATGTCCTGGTTGCCCTGCTTGAAGCTGACATGCTTGTCGACGAACGCGCGGTCGACCTTGCCTTCCTGGATGATGTGGTTGGCGATGTAGTTGAGGATCGCCAGGTCGCTCTGCGGCTTGAAGATGATCGGGATGTCGGCGAGGTCGAAGCTGCGGTGCTCGAAGGTCGACAGCACCGCCACCTTGACGTGCGGGTGCGACAGCCGGCGGTCGGTCAGGCGCGTCCACAGGATCGGATGCATCTCCGCCATGTTCGAGCCCCACAGCACGAACGCGTCGGCCGCTTCGAAATCGTCGTAGCAGCCCATCGGCTCGTCCATGCCGAAGGTGCGCATGAAGCCGGCGACCGCCGAGGCCATGCAGTGCCGCGCGTTGGGATCGATGTGGTTGGAGCGGAAGCCCGCCTTCATCAGCTTGTTGGCGGCATAGCCTTCCCACACGGTCCACTGGCCCGAGCCGGCCATGCCGATGCCGGTGCCGCCCTTGTCGCGCAGCACGCGCTTGAACTGCGCGGCCATGACGTCGAACGCCTCGTCCCAGCTGACGGGCTCGAACTCGCCGTCCTTCGCGTACGCCCCGTCCTTGCGGCGCAGCAGCGGGGTGGTCAGCCGGTCGTGGCCGTACATGATCTTCGAGAGGAAATAGCCTTTCACGCAGTTGAGGCCGCGATTGACCTCGGCCTCGGGGTCGCCGAGCGTGGCGATCACGCGGCCGTCCTGCACCCCGACCGAGACCCCGCAGCCGGTGCCGCAGAAGCGGCACGGCGCCTTGCTCCACTTGACGTCGCCGGGCGCGCCCTCGGCGGCGACGGCGGCGACGTCGGACGGCAGCGCGATCCCGGCGACCGAGGCGGCCGCGCCGACGGCGCTCGCTCGAATGAAGTCACGACGGGTGGTCGACATGGGTATCCTCGCTCAGTCCGGCAGCGACAGGGCGCGCTCGATCGCGGCGTGCGGCTCGGCGTGGTGGTAGACAAGGTTGACGCTGACCACGCCGGCGGCGGCTTGCGCGGCGTCCATGCAGGCGAGCAGCTCGCGGGTCCCGCCGCATTCGAGCAGCAGCACGCTGCGGGCCTGCTCGTGCGCGGCGAGCTCGAGCCCCGGCCACTGCGCGGTCAGTCGTTGCAGCGCGTGGACGGCGTCGGGCCGGTGGTGCACGACGAAGCTGGCGATGTGCACTTCGTCATCCATCGGCCGCGACCCGCGCCGAGAGCGAGATGGCCGTCACCGGGCATGGGCCGACGCAGGCCCCGCAGCCGGTGCAGCGCGCCGCGTCGATCTCGGGGACCGCGCCGCCGAGGGCGGGCCGAAACCGAATGGCGGACTCGCCGCAGGCGTCGCGGCAGGCGAAGCAGGTCACGCCGTTCCTGGCGAGGCAGCCTGCCGAAACCGCGGCCTCGAGCTGCCAGGGGCGATCGAGCCGCAGCGGATCGAGCGCGCGGCTCTCGCAGGCAGTGACGCATTCGCCGCAGAACAGGCATTCGCCGAGCGCGGGATCGAATGTCGGGAACCCGCCCTCGCCGGGCGCGAGCACCCGCTCGGGGCAAGCGGCGATGCAGTCGCCGCAGCCGGTGCAGGCCTGCCGGAAGCGGGTCT
>DATDLP010000198.1:0-3667 GCA_036519255.1 Croceibacterium sp. | reverse complement strand
TTGGCGACCAGCGCAAGGCCGATACCGGTGTTGCCCGCGGTGCCTTCGACGATCGTACCGCCCGGCTTGAGCGTGCCCTTGGCCTCCGCATCGCGCACGATCCACAGCGCAGCGCGATCCTTCACCGAGGCGCCGGGATTGGTGAACTCGCACTTGCCCCAGATCTCGCAGCCGGCGGCTTCGCTGGGCCCCTTGAGGAGCACCAGGGGCGTGTTGCCGATGAGGTCGAGCGTGTCGGGAAGTGCGGCCGGAGCGGTCATGCCGCGGAGTTAAGGCGGCGGGGGCAGCGGGGCAACAAAATCCTCCCTCGCCGCGGGAAAGCGGTACTGGCCCCCTCCGCCCGCTGCGCGGGCACCTCCCCCGCAAGCGGGGGAGGATTGTAGCGCATCACACAACCCGCACCCGCGGCTCCGCCCGCTCCTTCATCAGCTCGCTCACCCCCCACACCATCGCATCCGCGCGGTCCGGGCTCGCCTTTGGCCCACCCGGCCCCTCGTACCCCCCGCCCGCGATCATCCCGAGCAGCTGCGCCTCGAGCTCGGGCATCTTGCCGTGGATCCACGCGCGCCCCGCCTCGAACAAGTGCGCGACCGGCTCGGCGCGCGCGGACTTGCCGGTGTGGGCGCTGACCAGCTTGATGCGCAGGCGCGGGTCGGCGGCGTGCAGGATCGCCTTGACCATCTTGCCGCCCTGGTTCTGCTCGGCGACGACCTCGATCGTGGCGTGGGCCTCGGCGGCGGCCGCCACGGCGCTCGCCCAGCCCTCGGGGGAGCGGGCGGTGACGCTGTGGTCGGCGAGGATGTGGGCGGTGGCCTCGGCGCCGTGGCCGGCGCGGGCGACGGCGATGATGCCGCAGGTGCCGTCGCCGGTGGGCGGGTCGACCGCGATCAGGGTGCGGGTGAAGAACAGGGGGCCGCCCGATGGGGTATCCGCCCAGCCCCCTCCGGCCGCTTCGCGGCCACCTCCCCCGCGAGCGGGGGAGGATATTTGTTGCGCTTCCTCGAATCCTTCCCCGTTCACGGGGGAGGTGGCAGACGGCGAAGCCGGCTGACGGAGGGGGCCCGTCCGGCACTTCTCGAGCAGCTCGACGGTCCACAGCGCGCCGGCCGCATCGGGCAGGATCTCGCCGTCGAGCTCCTGGCGCCCGAGGCGGGTGCCGGCGTAGAGGCGCTCGACGCGCTGCTGCCATACGCGCGGCAGGTGCGGGTTGGCGCGCGTCGGGCCGCCGGTGACGACCGTGGCGGGATCGTCGACGATCGCCCGCAGCACCGGGCCCGAGCGCGGGGTGGTGGTGACCAGCGCCTGCGGGCCCGCGCCCGGCGACGGCGCGAGCCGCAGGCCGAGCTGGAGCATGTCCCAGGTCTCCTGCGCCTTGTCCCACTTGGCCAGCTCGTCGCACCAGGCGAAGTGATGCTCGGGGCCGCGCAGCAGGTCGGGCGAGGCACCCGAACACAGTTGCGCGACCGCGCCGCTGCGGAAGGTCAGGCGGCCGCGGCACGGCTCCCAGTCGCGAATCGCGCCCGCGGCCACCTCGACCAGCCCGCTGCGCCCCTCGACCATGACCTTGCGCGCCTCCTCGAGCGAGGCGCCGACGAGCGCGATCCTCAGCGCGACCCCCTCGTGCGCGTCGACCAGCGCGGCGAGCCATTCGGCGCCGGCGCGGGTCTTGCCGAAGCCGCGGCCGGCCTGGATCACCCAGGTCGACCAGCGGCCCGGCGGGGCGAGCTGGCCGGCGTGCGCCCATTGCGCCCAGGCCGCGTCGAGCGTCTCCCAGTTGGCGGGGCCGACGTGCTCGACCGCGAGCCGGCGCAGCGGCTCGGGCAGCGCGAGCAGGTACTCGCGCAAGTCGAGATCGGCCGGCAGCAGCGGCTCAGGCTTGGCCATCCTCGCCGTCCCTGCCGTCCCCGTTGTCCCCGTTGCCCGCCTCGAGGCGGCGCATCGCCTCGATCGCCTCGAGCTTGGCGAGGATCGAATCGCGCGCCTCCTCGAGCGGGCGCGGACGCGGACGGAAGCGGCCGCCGCGCGCGGTCGGGCCGCCGGGGGTGCCGCCGTGAAGGTGGAGCAGCGAAATCGCCTCGCGCACGCTCATGTGCTTGAGCGGCAGGTCGTCGTCGCTGCGCAGGCGCGCGGCGTACTCGATGGCCGTGCCGACGAGCTCGGTCTCGAGCCGGACGTAGCCGTGGCGCAGCGCCTCCTCCCATTCGCGGGCGAACGCCGGGTTGGCGCGGCGGTGGTTGTACGCGGTGGGGGTGGAGATCCCCGCCTGCACGGCCGACCACGAGACGTTGCAGCTCGCGGCGAGGTGATCGAGGAACACGGCTTGCGCTTCGGGCGTGAAGCGCGTGTTGCTGCCGCGCGCGAGCTGCGGGCCGCTGTTGCCCGATGTGCGCAGGACGAGCCCGGGCGCGGCCGGGCGGTGCGGGAATGGCGGCATGACGAATCCCCCTCGATACGGATGTTCTCGCTCTGTTTCGCATTTGGCTCGTTTTGTCAAGACAAATGTACCATATCGGTTTATTTCGAGTCTCTCGCAGTGCGGCACGGGCGGGTGGAGCGGCAACGCGGCTCCGGCGTCGCGGCTTCGCATGGATCGCTCAGGTCCGCGGCCCGTACCCTGGTGACAGCCCGCGGCGGCGCGATATAGAGGCGTGAAGGCACCGCGAACGGGCGGGCCGCATGGGGGAAGCGAATGCAGGCATTGAGACGCGCAGCGCTGGCGATCGCGTCGCTGGTTCTCGCCGCAGCGCAGCCCGCGCTCGCGCAAGCCCCGCCCGCCCCGCCCGACCCCGCGGTCGCGGCGCTCGGCAACGCGGTCTATGCCCGCGCCTGCGCGGCGTGCCACGAGAACGCGCTGACCCACGCGCCCGGCAAGGCGGCGATCGCCGGGCTGAGCGCGGATTCGGTGCTGCGCATCCTGACCACCGGCCGCATGCAGCAGCAGGCCGCGGGGCTCAGCGGCGAGGAGCGCGCGGCGGTCGCGCAGGCGGTGACCGGCAAGCGGCTCGGCCCTTCGACAGGCTCAGGACCCGAGGCGGCCGAGGTGGCGATGCCGCGCTGCACCGGGGAGGCGGCGCGGTTCGACGCGAACGAGCCGCCGCGGTTCGACGGCTGGGGGCTCGACGGGCGCAACGGGCATGCGATCCCGACCGCGCAGGCCGGACTCAGCGCGGGCAACGTCGGGCGGCTCAAGCTCAAGTGGGCGTTCGCGGTGCCGCAGGCGCTCGACATGCGCTCGCAGCCGGCGCTGGCCGGCGGGGCGATCTATCTCGGCGGGGGCGACGGCACGCTGTATGCGCTCGACCGCGCGACCGGCTGCCTGCGCTGGCGCTACGCCGCGACGTCGGCCGTGCGCAGCGGCGTGGTGGTCGCGCCGTGGCGCGCGGGCGATGCGAGCGCGGCGCCGCTGCTCTACTTCGGCGACAGCTTCGGCAACGTTTACGCGCTCGACGCGAAGACCGGGGCCGAGGCATGGGTCAAGCGGATCGACGCGCACCCCGACGCGGTGGCGACCGGCGCGCCGACGCTGTTCGGCGACACGCTCTTTGTGCCGGTCTCGTCGTTCGAGGAGGGCAGCGCGGTCATGCCGAGCTATGCCTGCTGCACCTTCCGCGGCTCGGTGCTGGCGCTCGACGCGAAGACCGGCGCGGAGCGCTGGCGCACGCACCTC